>JAMCUF010000005.1 GCA_023381755.1 Deltaproteobacteria bacterium | reverse complement strand
GGTAGAAGCCGGAAAAGATATTGAAAATTTTTCTAATAAGTTAAAAAGACTTATCGAATTCATGATATTTCAATGCCCATTACTGTTTTTTCAATGAAACCTGCAATATTTTTTGCATCGTTTATATTTATTTGCGGTTTCTCTATGCCTTTAATAAGATTATCCCCGCAAACGAGAACTAAGTTGGGGTCGTTTATGTATTTAAGTTCCATGCCGGAACCGGCTTGTCTTCTGAAAAGTTCTATTTTAGGTACGTTTAAATCTTTAAATCCTTCTATTATAACTATATCGGACCCGCCAAAAAATTTTGAGGCTATATCTTTAATCCCACACGGCGTTTCTATATCGCTAAAAAAAGCCATTTTTTTCTCCGAAAGAAGCATTGTTGAAAATGTGCCCGCATTTTTATGCCTCCATGAGTCTTTTCCCGGAAAATCAACCTCGAAGTCATGGTCGGTATGTTTGAGGGATGAAACCTTGTAACCCTTTTCTACTAGTATTTTTATTATCTTTTCGATTAAGGTAGTCTTGCCCGTACCTGATTTGGCGACAAACGAGATAATTTTCGGACTTTTCCCCATGTTATTAATATTTGTATTATTTTTCATCATAATCCGGTTTCAGGCGAATTCAACCTCGTCTGTCACCATTTTCAATATATTTACCAATTCTTTTCCATTTTGGGCATTATTAACCTCGCTTCTTTTGCCCTTTGACCCCTTAAATCCCCTTAAAAAACCGTACAGATGGGGCCTTATGAGTTTATGCCCTCTTTTTTCACCGTAAAACAGGCTCATTTCTTCCATAAGCTCTATAATTATGCCTGTTTTTAGCCTAATATCCGTTAAATCTTTTTTTGCAGGCGGGCTGCCGGCATCAAGATATTCTGTAAATATCCACGGCTTGCCGATCGCGCCCCTTGCAAACATAACGCCGTCCGCGCCTGTAAGGGTTTTTACCCTTATAGCGTCATCAACGGTAAAGATATCGCCGCTTGCATATACGGGAATGGCAACCGCATCCTTAAGCTTTTTAGTCAAGGAGTGGTCAGCAATCCCTCCAAACATTAAAGACTTGGTTCTTGGATGAAAAAATACGGCATCGACGCCAAAGGATTCGGCAATCTTACCGATTTCCATAAAATTTATGGAACTACCGTCAAAACCGCTTCTAATCTTAATCGTAAATATACAATCTTTAATCGCGCGCCTGACGGTTTTAACGATAAGAGAAAATTCTTTCGTATCTTTCAAGATTGCGCTTCCCGCTCCGGTCTTCACAACCTTTTTAACGGGACACCCCATATTAATATCGACAACTTTAAAACCGATACCTGCCGCCTTTTCAGCGGCTTGCGCCAAAATCCCAGGACTATTTCCAAAAAGCTGAATTCCGGTCTTTTCAATATCTTTTCCGGCTTCTACCAATTCTAAAGAGGCCTTATCGTTATGCAAAAAACCTATTGCGCTAACCATTTCGGTAAAACAAAAACCGGCGCCGTATTTTAATGCTATTTTTCTAAAGGGATAGCCGGTTATACCGGCCATGGGGGCAAGAATAGGTTTGCCTGCATTAATTTTAATCATTTTATAAATGAATAATAGATAAAGGATTAATTGGGAAAGATTGCGGCATCGCCTTGCGGGCATAGGCTTAAGGCATAATTAAGATATTTTATAAATTCTTCTTTTGTGGGCGTTTTTCTAATTCCTATGTTAAAAACTTTCCTCTTTTTTTCGTACCACTTGCCGAAATCTTCTTCGCCGATATCCCCTGCCTCTAACAACAATTGTTCTATTATTGTGCTCAATCCCTTTTTATTTTCGCTATTGTCATTATTTTCATCTATCATAAGCTTTTATCTCCAATTTGTTCTTGAAAACTCTGGTAAATCTTCAAAATCACCCCTTATAGCATACCCCTCGTTTATATTATATATCTCAAACTCATTATCTATAACAAAGGAATATATATTTCCGTTTAAAAATTCATCCTTATATTTAAGGCATTTTAACCCCTGCCTGATAATAGCCGATAATATGCCACTTCCGGCAATATCCCCGAGCAAAATTGCCCCAACCAGCACTTCCCCGTCATAAACAAGCTTTCTATAAATCTTCTCATCGTCCTGAAACATATAAACCTTTTGAGAGTCATCAGCGGGGTTGGTAAGTCCTATAGTTACAATAGGCAATCCATAAATTTCAACCGAATTTAGCCCCATCCCTCCGGAATATTCCCTGTAAATTCCGGCCATATTTGTGCCGGCAACCCTTCCTTCCTCGCATGCGAGCGGAACAATTGCGATAATATTAGGCCTTTTATTGATAACATCGTAAATAACGACGGCATCACCTCCTGCATAAACATCTTTCACGCTTGTCATCATTGTTTTATCGACAATAATACCCCTGTCTATCTTTACGCCGCTGCCCTCAAGAAATCCGACATTAGGCCTGACGCCCACGCCAACCACGACAATATCCGCGATAAGTTCTTTCCCGCTTTTTAAGATAACGCTCGTGGGGTTCCCCGATTCATTCAGATTAATTTTTGTAACGGTTTCCCCCGTTGCGGTATCTATTCCGTTTTCGTTTAGCCTTTTTGCCGTAATATTTCCGGATATTTCATCTAATGCCAAACCTAAAACGCGGGGTAAAAGCTCCACGATGGTAACATGAAGACCCAATGCCCGCAACCCTTCCGACGCTTTTAATCCGATGAGTCCGCCGCCTACGACTATGGCTTCCTTGTTTTTGGCCATTTTAGCGGCATTTTTTATCTTTTTAGCATCATCGAATCTTGTAAAAGTTCCCATCATCAAAGACTCAGGATTAAACCCCTCGGTTGGCGGAACAAAAGGGGTCCCGCCGGATCCGACAAAAAGTTTATCATAATCAATTTTAGTTCCGTCTTCGATAACAACCTTCTTGGCGGCAGTATCAACCGAAACCACTTTTTTTCCCAATATCAGTTTAAAGCCGTTCTTCTCATAATAATCGTCATCCTTATACCAGATGGTTTCATCCGTTGTTTTCCCTTCTAAATAGTAAGAAATTAACGGTCTTGCATATGCCCTGTAATTTTCGTCGGATATAATCGTAACCTCACCCGTTTTATCAAACCTTCTTATGGCGCTCCCGCATGATAAACCTGCGTATGAATTTCCAATAATAACGTATTTCATAACCTAATCCCCTCTTTTATCCCTTTACGCCGGATTTTATATATGGACCATAAATCTTTTTTGCTATCATAAGCCTTCTTTCGTAAGAATAGTTTTTAATGCCTATCCTTTTTAAAGCTCCTTTCTTGCATGCCGCGACGCATTTTGGGGTATCATCGTCCACACACCCGTCACATTTTGACGCAAAATGATCCTCTTTCGCCCTTTCGATAGCCCCGAACGGACAAGACATTACGCACATCCAGCATCCGACGCATTTTTTATAATTGGTGATAGTCCAGCCGGTTTCCATATCTTTGTATCTTGCCCCCGGCATACATGCGTCGACGCATGGCGCTTCCTCGCAGTTACGGCATATTACAGGAAAAAATTTATCCGCCTTTTTTTTTATGTTAATCCTTGCTCCCGTATATTTAGACCCGTATTTTTCATTCATATGCGTCTCGCATGCCTTAACGCAGGCCGTAAATCCCTCGTTCTCGCAGCCGTCACATTTTGAAGGATAAAGCATGATTTCGACCTGATTTTTCTTGAGATCTTCTTTTAGATTGGTAAGCTTATTTTTATTCATAAAAACCTCTTATTCTTATATCGTTATCATATTGTTAAAATCCGGTAATATTCGTATTAATTTACCACCCATAAAATTTAATCTGTTTTTGAGGTAAACCGCGCCGTCCTTTTTAAAGAAACAAACAGACTTTCCAAGATATACGTAATTTTTCGTTGCGGCATAAACCTGCCAATAATACAGCGCCTTTGCCATAACCCCGTACGGCTCTTTATCGGGATTTTTAAAATTAAAAAACCTGTTTGCTTTTTTTATTTTAACACTTTTTGCGCTGCCTTTCATTAAATATTTAAAATATGCCGGGAATATTTTTTTACCTTGCGCCATTTTCTCTAAATCCTTTTTACTATTTATACTTATAAATATATAAGGCTGTAAACCTGGATTATTTTCAACCATATCCAAAATAGAGTAATAATAAACAGAGGACAAGAGCCTTAAAATATTTATCGTGTCGTTAAACAAAAAATCCTCTTTTAGATTGAGGGAATAATCATTAAGCAGGTTCAATATGCCAACGGCATCTTTTCTCTTATAGCACGCGAGCAAAGGCTCAACAACGGAATTTGGCCATAGCGGCGCAACGGCTTTAACTTTTTCCACCTTGGCTTTCTCTATTAACATCCTTACGGCCTCCGCATCAAAAAACGGGGCATCGCACTCCATAACCAAAACAAATTCACCCGTCAGGCTTTTAATAGAACTGAAGATGCCTCTGACGGGCCCCCTTAATCTGCAGCTTATATCATCTGAAACTAACCTGATATTCAATTCTTCTTGTTTATTTTTTTCGTGCCTTTGCCTGACTATTCTGTCTATGGCCATGCTATAGTCTTTTTTTTGCATTTCTTCCCTGATAGAGATGACTATATCGGCGCTGACATCTAGTGCAACATTTAATGCTCTTTCTATAAACGTAAACCCCGCAAAATTAAATAAAGCTTTATTTTCCCCAAACCTTTCAGATTCGCCGCCTGCAAGAATAAGACAGCTTAATTCTTTATATTTTTTAATCATTTTAAATCCAAACGCAATTTCCCGCGTTGACCATGACCTTCGCTAAGTGTAACCTCGACATAATTAAGTGTTTTAAATAATTCATCCTCCTTTAAATCATGGACAAGCTCGCGGGCGAAGTAAACTGTAAGGTCTTCGATGTTCAGGGATGGAATTTCAATTTTAAAGACATCTATTTTTGGAATCAGATAAAGTTTGTTATTTATTGCTATCTGATAATGCGAACCTTTATCAACAATGCGCTGAATACTTTCTGGATAATCAGCCATCAAAATTCTATCTTCAAAAGTAGCGCATATCTTTTTTATCAAGGCTTTCAAATTGTACAAATGCACAATCCTTCTTTTATCGTCAAATTCCCCGTCAACCAGCACGTCGACATAGTGAAAATGGGGATGAATCCTGGAGCAGTCCCCCTTGCCGGGGACTATATGCATGCATTCAAACGTCAAACCGGCTTCTTTTCCGATTAGTTCTACTATCATAGCTTATAAACCCCTTAAATTAATTATTCATAAAAAAAATCTTTCAGGTAGCCGTTTGGAAGGAGTCTTAACCCTGAGCATCTACCGGCGGAAGATTCGCGCAAATTCTTTACGCTTCTGCAAAGGGTTACTTTAATGCCGTTTATTTTAAAAAACTTTCTGTCATTTAATTTTTCGGTATTAAAATCTAAACCTATCTTCCGTAACGTTTTTACCGGGTCAACATAATATTTGTCATAGACGCCGGCCGTTGTTTTATCCGATAATTCAATAAATTGCAAGTCAAACCCATTTTTTATGCAATAATTTATTATATTTTTTAAGCTTTGCTTGTCTGTATTTAACCCTTTTAATAACAGGTTGTCTATCTCGACTTTATAGCCGTTTTTTCCTAAAAGTTCAAGCCCCGCCAATACATCGTTAAGCAAACTTTTGTCTGTAATAAATTTATACTTCTCTTCGCTCAGCGTATCGAGACTTACCGATATTTTACTTATTATATTCGGGCTTAAATCCTTTATCCTTTTTTTTATAAGCGCTCCATTGGTAGTGATAAATATATCCATATCTCCAACATGTTTTACGCTATATAAAAGATTTTTCAAATCCTTAAATAAAAGCGGCTCTCCGCCGGTAAACTTTACTTTTCGCAACCCATAGTCTTTTACCGAATATATCGCGTTTATTATGTCCCCGGTTTGAATAACCGAAGGCATCTTTGAAGAAATCCCTTCATTGTGGCAGTAGAAACACTTCTCGTTACAATTGCTTATAAGGGATATTCTTAAAGAAGGTATTTCAAATTCAAACCTATCAATTGCACCGATTTTAAAATCTTTTTTGTCGCTAAATGTATTAAATAAAAATTGCTTCATTTTTACCCGATAATTTCATAATCGTTCAATGTAACCCCAACGATACTCCCTGCTTTAATTAAGGTTGTATCTTCGTCCATGACGAAACTTCCGGACGCTTTAATCATGGGGCTTAAAGACCTTGGTGGGGAGGGGGGGAGGGGGGATGGTACGAGCGAAGCAAATAATGCGCCCGCTTCGTTTATAAGCTTAACCTGAAAATATTTTCTAACACCCTTCTCCGATGATGCGTCTTCTTTAAGTCTGGCAGAAACCGTGGGATATTTTTTATAAATATTGGCTGCATTCATCATCTTTTGTATATACGGTCTTACAAAAAGGTCAAATGTTATTATAGCCGAATACGGCCAGCCTGCAAGGGCAAATATGGGTGTCCCGTAATTTAAAATTCCAAAGGATGTAGGTTTTCCGGGCACAAGCCTGACCCCGTGGAACAGAAGCTTTCCTGCTTTGGAGGTAGCGGCGGGTATCAAATCATAAAAGTTGGTAATTTCTTTGTCTTCTAAAACCAAAAAACTAGCGCCCGTACCACCGGTTGAAATTATCAAATCATATCTTTTTGATTTATCGGAATCGGCAAGGATACCTATTAACCTATCCAATTTATCCTCTACCACCCCGATAACTTCGGGAATACCGCCGGCATCCTTCACAAGCGATTTAAGAGCCGTAGTGTTTATATCGTAAATTTTATTTTCGCTTATATCTTCTCCCGGAGCTATAAGCTCATTTCCGCCCGATAATATTCCCACTACCGGCTTTTTATAAACCGGAACATGCTTAAATCCAATACCCGACAGTGCCGCAATATCGCAGATCCTTATCTTATGCCCCTTTTTAAAAAGCAATTCTCCCGCTTTTATGTCATCGCCGACCGGAGATATATATGAACCCTTTTCGACTCTTTTTCTATATATCATTTGTCCGTTGGAATATTCGTCCGCATCCTCAACTAAAACCACGCTGTCCGCATTGGGAGGAACAGGGGCGCCTGTAGTTACAAAAGCAGCTTCGCCCGAATTTAAAGGATTTAACCTGCCTGAATAACCTGCGGTAATTTGCCGGACAACCTTAAACCGGTTTATTTTTTTTTCAAAGACATCCGAGTATATTAAAGCAAAACCGTCAACCGCAGACCTGACAAACGGAGGAACATTATTTGCCGGAACGATATCTTCAGATATAATTCTGTCTAGGCTGTCTTCAACCGGTAATTCCTCCGATAAATCTATTTTTTTGACATTCTCAAAAGCCAATTTCAATAAATCCTGCGCTGTTTTACCCTGCATAATTTTTATTTCATTAATAAAAATAATAAAAAGCCGGCAAATTATTTGCCGGCATAATCATAATAGCGTGATTCTTAAATGCAATTCTTAAGTCAAAACCTTATTAATTTAAAAGTAAGGCTCTACTTCATAAGTTTTAATGCCCGCTTTTTTAATTAAATCGACAGCCTTTTTTTCCTCTTTCAACCCAACGAATATGGTGGCGTGGTAAGGCGTCACGCTTGCCACATTCCTTCCCACGATATGAACATTGGCTTTTTGCAAAATTTCTTCCGCTTTATCGAAGTCTCCGTTAATATAATCGACCCTTATCGGCGCGTTATAGACGGTGCCGACAGCTCCAATATCTGCCATATAAAATCCTCCCTCTTTTAAATTTCAAATCGGTTTAATAATTAAAAATTTATAATATTGGTCAAATTTAAATTTAAGTGGCATGCGCATAGAAAATCCTAACCGACCTTAACAGGATTATCCGTGTCCCGGGTATCCGACGTACCCATTGCCGCATTAGGTGTAACAAACCCAAAAAAATGTTCCGTCATTTTCCTTGCGGTTTTTTCCCTATCGATTGTCGATATCCTGTTTATATTGCCGAACCATAACGCATCAGTCGAACAAAGCGTAACACAGGCCGGCAAAAGCCCCTCATCTATCCTGTGTCTGCAATAATCGCATTTTGTGACCTTTCCCGTTGCGTCATTAAACTGAGGAGAACCGAATGGGCAGGCATGAATGCAGGATTTACACCCGATACATGTATTTGGGTCATTAAAGACGATACCGTCGGCTCGTTTTTGCATAGAACCGGTCGGGCAGGCTCTTACGCAGGCAGCATCGTCACAATGAAAGCAATTCATAGGCAGGTACACTGTTTTTAACTGCCCTTTTTTTACAAAATAAGGACCAACCTGAATAACTCTCATTCTGCGGGGACCTACCGGAAGATTGTGTTCTTTTTTGCATGATACTTCGCAAGACATACAGCCTATACACCTATCTACGTTTACCTTCATTGAGTATTTTGGAGTGGAAGACTGAAGCGTAACCCTGGACGCTCTTTCCTCTCCAAGATGAAACCTATCAAATCCATATTCTGATGACATTTTATACTCCTAAATTTTAAATTTTAATTATTGTTTTATTATTTTTTATAATTAAATTTATTATAATAACTTGGTTGCGGAAGGCTTTAATTACCGCAACCGGACCGCATTATTTTATCTAAAAGCATTAGTATCTGCGAATATCGCAGGAATCGGGGGTGCATTCGACCGGTTCTTTGAAGTTTACAAGCTTCTTCCACCCTATACTGAGTTCATGGTATTCCTTCCAATGATCCTTCCATTTTCCAACGATGACATTTTTATCCTGGTATTTTGGATCCCAAACCTCCGGGAATTTTTTTTGTAAAAACTCCAGAACATTCTTGGCCGTTAAATCAGGATTAGGATCGCCCTTTCTATAAACCCTGCAAAGGATGGCCTTGAATTGTATCTGGCCGTAAACAGGGTCTTTTATTATATCGTCTATAACGGTATTAATAGACTCATACGGATGAAACGGCTGATATCTGTCAAATCCAAAGTTTGCCCATATACCGTCTTCAGGAACCATTTCCGTAACCCATGCCGGGCCCTCTACCCACCCTCTGTCGTTTTCCACAATAACCATATCCCCGTCTTCGATACCCATAACGGCGGCAGTTTCAGGGTTTATTTCTATATTTCTGTCAGGTTCGAGCTCGTCATTCCACGGCCACCAGTGTCCGCCTTCATGGAAGGACTGCGCAATACGGGTCGTATTTAAGACTAACGGGAATTTTTTAGCCCTTTCGAGATTTCCAAGAGGAGATTCCGACCCCTCAACCTGCGTTGGAACGCTATACCAGCCGATTTTTTCCAGTGCCTCGGAAGCAAGTTCTATTTTTCCGGACGGAGTTGGAAATCTTTTATCCGATTCGGGATAGTTCTCGCCATCTTTATACATTATCCATTTTCCTCTTAAGAGGGCTTCGTCATCCTGGAACACCGCCTCCTTTTTTGATGAAACTGGCCACATAAGGCCGCCCCTGGGGTTTTTCTCAGGGTCTAACACATCATAGGTAATACCTCTTGTCAAAGATTCTTGTTCGTTAAAGAAATCGGTCATCTTAATTTCGTTAACCCTTCCCTTATCCTGACCTTCCTCGTAATATCCCCACTGGTTAAATTCAACCTTGTTAAAGTGTCCTATCTGTCCCTTAAGTCTTTTTGCCAAGCCGTCAAAAACATCAATATCCGGCCTATGTTCGTGCTGATAAGGTATTACTTTGTTATGCCACTGAATAAGCCTGTTGTTTCCGTGATGGCAGATGCTGTCGGTTTCAACGGAAATAGCTATCGGGAATGCAACATGGCTAAACATATACGTATGATTCGGGTATATGGAAAGGTGGATATTAATGATATTCTTCTTCATTGCCTCTTCCATTTTCCATGAATTTGGAAATTGCGGCAGGTGATCGCCGTTCCATATAATACCCTTAACCGGATACGGTTTTTCATACATCATCGCGTTTATAATACATGGAACGGAGCTGTCCCCCCACGATATTAATTTATCGGTTATTTGGGGCCTTTTAAATCCCGGCAAAACCTTTAAGTCATTTCCATAATTTAACGGAGGACGGCAATTATGAAGCCAGTTCCAGCCACCGCCTTTAACGCCGATAGAACCTGTAAGCACTAAAAGAGCCGCGATAGACCTGTTGACATTGTTGGAGTTATAGATTTGCGCTGTGCCTAAGTTGCCTGTGACAGATGCCGGCCTTGCAGAACCAAATCTTCTTGCGGCTTCTATAATCATCTCTTTTGGCACATAAGTGAGCTTTTCGGCGCGCTCCGGCGTCCACTGGGCGCATTCTTTAGCATACTCTTCGAAACCCGTAACCCACTTATCGACAAATTCTTTATCATAAAGTTTTTCTTTAATAATAATATTTCCCATTGTAAGAAATAAAATTGCATCCGAACCGGAACGAATTCTCATTCCAATATCGCACTTTGACAAAGTTGCGTTAAAACGCGGGTCAACTCCTATTAAAAACGCGCCGTTATCCTTGGCATCTAAAAGATGGGTCATGGTTATCGTCTCCTGTGCCGCCATATTCGTTCCCACAACCAAAATACATTTGGAATTCTTCCAGTCCTGGGACGGGTTCATAAGCCTGCCCAAACCCTTTGCGCCAAAGACGTAGTTCGTGGCTACACCTGGGCTTTCGCAGCAAATGGGCCCTTGACCGTAAACATTTGGAGTGCCGAATATTCTTGCAAACCTTGCACCGCCTTCTTTATTCCCAAATGAAGATCTTCCCGTCCTAAAAACTGTCAAAGCCTCCGGGCCGTATTCATTATATAATTTAATTAATTTTTCGGCGGCAAAATCAAGGGCGTCGTCCCATGACACTCTCTTAAAATCACCTGTTAAAGATTTTCTCATCATGGGATAATGAACCCTTAATGGGTCGTACCACCATTGAATCTGACCAACACCCTTGGAACAAAGCCCGCCCCTGTTTTGCGGATGCTCCGGATCGCCCATTACATCGACAATCTTGCCGTCTTTTAAAAATATTTTAAGTCCACAGCCGCTCTCGCACATATTTGTGCAGGTGGAATAGCGAACGGTATCATAATCTTTGGATGATTCCTGGGGGCGATGGTCGGGTTTTATTTTCATTAATCTGTTATCCTTTACCCGCAAAAACTTCTCGCTTTTTAATTCCTCAAAATCCATTTTTTTACCTCCATTTTTTTAGAATTTTTTAAAATTTTATAAGCAATATTCCTTAGTTTCGCTATTATTGCTAATTATTAAATCCCCGCAACCCGGAAAACCAAACAAAAATCCTATGTACTCCATAAGCCCGGCTATCGGGGCAAAAATATCTAGATCCGATAATCCGATACCGTCCTTAATGTTTTTTTCGCACATAGAGCATATTGCGACTATATAATCGGAACCGGTTTCATCCGCTTTTTGGTTGATTAATTTGAAAAACATGCCGACATTATCAATATTTTCAATTCTTTTTGAATGCACAGGGGTGGTATTTTGTAATTTTTCTCCGCCGCAACACTCGCCGTATAAATTGACATCCGCACCCAACGAATTTAAGATTTCTTTTAAAATGCCAACCCTCCGGTTATCATGGTAACAACCGGTATAAAGCAGTATTGAGTGACCCTTTAAGCTCCTTGTAGCGTTATTTAAAAGATTTTTGTTTACATCTGGATCAGTGATAATGTCGATAAGATGGAAAGCGCCTGTAGAGCCGCTTTTGATTTTTTTCAGGTTTGCATTGAAAGGCTTAAGACTGTACTCTGCTTGATTTTCGAACATGGAATTCGAGTTTACTATTTTAAGGGCGCCGTTTATCTGTTTAACGCAAACCTGACATCCCGAATATAAAAAATCACCGCCTTTTTGCTGGGAAATACCCAAGTTTCTGAGAGGCATTACCACTCTATTGAAAAAACTCGGCTTGTAACAGGCCGGGGGTGCTCCGCAACAGTTCCACTCCAAAACAGGCTCCACCTCTACGTCCAGCAGTTTAAATATAGCCTCTAAATTTACATTGCGAGGCCCCGCACAGCCCGGGAAATAAGCAATCTTTTTATTCAACGGAATTAAACCCTTATATTATTTACTTTTTTAGGACGAAAAACCGCCGTAAAATTCAGCTTGCTAATATTTTAACAATACATGCGGTTTAAAACAGTTTTTATTCTAATACAAAGTGCGATTTGAAATCAAGACCTTTTTTATGACTTTTGACAAATTATTAAAGATACATGGCACCCCGCCCAGATTGTATAAGGCTTAAAATCCTTAATTATTTTTGCATTTTATGTGGATGGTTTAATTCCGCTCTTTTTATAGTGGCACAATTTAAATAATTTAAATAATTTAATAAATATATTTTGATTTTTTTTAAGTAATCTTACTTAATAATAAATATAACAAACGCGGGTATTTTAAACTGGTGCCGAGAGGCGGAATCGAACCGCCGACACGAGGATTTTCAGTCCTCTGCTCTACCGACTGAGCTATCTCGGCATAATAAATGCTGCCAGAATTATATCCATAAAAGGTGATTTAAGGTTTTTAATCTTAGCATAAAAAATTTTATAATGCAAATAGTTTTTGCCGTCTTGATATCCCGTTTTTGCTATCTTAAAAACATATATTAAAATTTTATTGACATTTCATTTGAGTTATTATATATAATGAAATAACCTAATTAAACGATAAATAAAGATTTTTTTATAAAATATTAAATATCAGTTTTTGAAATACTGTAACTTTTGTGCTATAACTGGCTCAAGAAATATTACAAATAAATATAAATAAAGCATTGGGGCAGTAAAGAAATGACAGTTTTTAATACCTTAAACAACTTTAGTTTTAGTATTATTAGGGGAATTAGGTATTTTAATAACTAAACCTTTAAGAGTAAGGAGGGTTGTTATGTCTGAAGAAACAAAAGTTGCAGACCCAACTGCGTTGGGTTTATTTGCGTACGGTTTGTCTCTCACGCTTTTAGCCACAATAATCGGCGGATTCGCAGGCCCCTTTAACAGCATGACTTTAGGCCAGATTGTTTTTACCGGCGGGGTAGGCTTGGTTTTAGCAGGCGTTTACGATTTTATGCGCGGCAACGCTTTCGGTGGGACCGCATTTACGGGGTACGGCTTGTTATTCCTGAGTGTTTCGACCTTTTTTTTCTCAACGGTTATTGCAAAAGCCGCAGCCGGACCTGCGCCCGCGTTTAGCGGTTGGTTTCATTTAATGTGGGCTATCTTTGCTTTTGCAACGTTTATCGGAGCTAATGCGGCAAAAAAATGGGTAATGCTGCAGATTGCTCTTTTTACAACAGGCGCTTTTCTTTTAATACAGGCTATAGGACTCTTTACCGGGTCGCTGGCCAGTCTTCTGACCATAGCGGGAATAGTCGGCATATTTTCAGGCCTGTGCGCAGTCTATACCGCTATAGCCGTATTGGTTAACGGAGCGGCGGGGAAAAACGTTATTCCGGCATAATCCGCATCCGCGCCTTAATGATTTTATATATTGTAACGGGGCTATTTATACTTTATAGCTCCCGTTACAATATTGAATCTATTCATTAACCTGCCGCAAAATAATATTTAACCCTGAATTTAAAATATTTTGCTTTGCGTGCGCGACGAAGCAGGCTATTTCGAAAATATTCCCTGAAACGGATTTGCGTAAAAAAGAATAAAGGTAATTAAAAGCGCATAAAGAGCCAGCGATTCCATAATAGCCATACCAGTAATCATCCAGACTACCAGTTTCTTTTCCATACCGGGGTTTCTTCCCATCGATTCCAATGCCCCCCTTACGGCATTACCCATGCCGACGCCAGCGCCGATAACCCCCAGACCTATGGCAAGACCCCCGCCAAGCGCCGATAGTCCGAAAAATAAACTTTTCGAAAACAAAACGGAATGGGTCATTATTATATGATGTTGAACTATGGGGGTTTTATTTATTATAGATTTCTGCGCAAATGCTTTTACTCCGCCAAAAAACATTAGAATAAACGCCAAAATAAAAAAATAATACTTAAACATTAAGCCTCCCGTTTTTTATAATTATTTCATTTTAATAAACCCATTATCTAAAATATATATTAATGCTCTTCTTCCAAGGAAAGCGCAATATAAATAATTGCAAGTAAATAAAATACAAACGCCTGCATTAAGTCCGTAAAAACCTGCATATACATCATTATAACAGGAATTACCCATGGAAGTAAGAACAGCAGAACCGTCACCATGAACTCTTCCGCAAAAATGTTTGCAAACAGCCTTAATGCGTGGGAAAAAGGGCGTGATAAAGCGGACATAATTTCGATGATTATCATTATGGGGGCGATTATTATGAGCGGACCGAGGAATTTTTTTATATATTTTGCCCCATGCTTTTTAATTCCTACGATATGCGAAAGGAAAAATACGATTAGCGCCAGTGTTGCCGTTGTGTCGATAGTAGCCGTCGGAGAGGTAAAACCTGGGATGCTCCCAATTAAATTAGAAAAAAGGATAAAAATGGCAGAGGATGCTATTAAAGGTAAATATATACCTCCTTCTTCACCGATTATTTCCTTGAGAAAATACTCGGTCATAATAAATATTAATTCAAAAAAACTCTGGATGCCGTTTGGAATAACCCTTAAATTCCTTCCGACAAGAAATGCCGCCAGTAGTATTAAACCCATCACAAGAATTGTCATTGTCCAATACACGGGTATGCCTGGAATGCTGACAAATACGGGCGCTTTTAACATATATTTGCAATATTGTTATATTGTTGTCAATTTTTCGTCTTAATGTTTAATGGAAAAAATAGCCGCAGGATTGTCATTGAAACGGGGGCTATTGTAATTCCAACGGCCACAAAAATAAAATTCAGTTTAATAAATTTGTAAGATATTATAAAAAAGAGCAAAACTATAAGCAGGTCCTTGATTATGGTTAAGTTAATCTTAATTACGCTTAATTTTTTAATATTTCTAAATAAATACAGGATCGTATCTACAAATAAAAAATAAGAAGACATAAAACCCAAAAATATACTTATCAGAACATTATTTTGCTGAAAAAATAATCCCCATGTAATACCTGAAATTATGGCTAATATTGAACCGGTTATGAATTCCCATAAAATCAGGTTAAGCTTTAACGATTTTTCATTAAGGTTTTGTATCGAGCTCCCTTTTAATTGCCCTGTATATTTCATAAATTCCCGCCGAAAACCCTAAAATAGAAAAAATTATCAAAAAGAGATACTTATAACCAGAGTATTTGTCTATCCCAATTCCTATAAAAATCCCGATTAATACGGATATTATTAAATTTAAACCCAAGGAACTCATTCTGGCAATCTGTTTAATAAACTCTTTGTCCATTTTTAATTTCAAATAAAAAAGGCATTTACCGTTTATCATTATACCTTATATATAAGAAAACGGTAAATGCCTTCTATAAAACGACTACATTGATTCAATACTAATGTTAAATTACACTTGAAGCGTCAAACCGGTAAGCCTATTTTTTAATGGATTTCTGCGCCTTTCCAGACTTATTTGCCTTTGATGGCTTAACGGGTGCAGGCAGTTTTCCCCACGGCAATGAAGCAGGCGGAGTCCATTTTTTATGTTCTTTTTCGAGATGCTTGTTATAGGCAATTACGTTCAATGAGTTTAAATAATGAACTATTTCTTTGCCTTCGGCAACCGTTATCGGGCAGCCGTTAACATTCTTCATTACGTTTAATATAGTATTTTTCCAATCCCCGTCGGTCTTCCCATTATATCTTTCAACCCTGTTTAGGGTATGACATAAAACACATTTGTCATGTAAAAGGCTAAATCCTTTTTTGACGGGCCACGGGTAAATAATGGGGGGGACATACTTTGTTCCGTTTAAATTCATCGTTTGATATATAATCCTATTTGTTCCCCTTGCAGCGATTTTCATATAACCCATAACGGAAACATTGACCGCAACACATAATCCTGTAAGTATTAAAAAAATCTGGGGAAATTTTGAAATATTGCCGAATTTAAAATCGGGAGTAAGATCTTTCAGGTAGTACCCGAGCACTAAAAAACCTGTTATAAAAAGTCCGGCCAGCGATAAATATTTAACAGGCTGCATATTTCCCAAAATCCCCATAGATAAGGGAAGCATTCCGAAGGCTAATGAAATTATTCCCACTATTATCAGAAAAAATATAAGTCCTGTTGAAACCGTGGTTTTAGTTTTATCCCTGCCGTTTATAAGTTTCCACAGCATATAAATATATTCAAGTATCAGCGCCCCTCCCATTGTTCCAAGAAACACATACATAATCCACTGATAGCTATTACTGAGCATTATCCTGTTAAATCCGGCACTTGCGGTAGCCCTGAAATGTTTAAACCACCCATAATAAACTATGGGATAGATTACTAAAAACATAACGGTTATAATACTGGCAAATGACCCGAGCCAATCATAATATTCTTTATCCGATTGTTTGGAAGCGGCTATATATTTAACCCCGGCCCATAATGCCAGTAAAGCGCCGGATAGAGCAAATATTTCTATATTTTTTTCTATTATCAAAAGCAAAACCATCGGGGTCCTGATGGCTGTTTCGGGCGACGGCCCAATTGTATAGCTTTCGGAAATACTATAAAACGTATCTGAAGCAAAGCCTGCCAGAAATGCTATTATGCCGGCAAATACGTTCCAACCCTGATGCCTATTTGGGGCATTTTTATCAAAACCGTAATAATAGATCGCCCCCAAAATTAAGAATGCCAAAAGAAAGTCCATCGAATAGCCTATAACTCCAGGCTGAAGTTTATTCATAAGTATCCAGAAGTTTGGGATTCCGTTTCTAAGGAGGCTTAAGAAGTAAAAGTAAATTATGGTCTGAACCGCACCAATTATTATAGATATTAAAATAAGCGGTTTTGCGAGCCTGAAATATCTGTCTTCTTTTTTAAATATCCCTATGTAATGGGATATAAAGGCTATCGCCATAAACCCCAACGCTAACCTATTTATAAATAGATTTATTATATCGATAACTCCTAAATTCATCGTATTTACTCCTCTTTTGATTTTATACGGTAGCAGGCGCTTTTGGTTCGCCGCCGATTAATGTTAAATAAACTAACAAAAGGAGAAACAAAATTCCCAGAACCGTGGCCGCTGGTCTTTTAAACGGGCTCCTTTCATGCCCCCTGTCAATAAAGGGCAGCGCAAACAGTATCATAAATCCAATCGTAGGAACTAGGAATGTAGAAAATATAATGAGTCCGTGACCTGGGAAATATTTTAATAATTCTTCGTTTGCAAGAAAATACCAATCGGCTTCAGGTGCAAAGTTAAGCGCAAGCGGTCTGTACATCGGCCCTACAGGAGCACCCACAACGACTGCAAGAATATATATCACGGCGAATACGCCTAATGCAACTATCATATCTTTATAAAACTGATCAGGAAAGAATGGAACAGTTCCGTCCGGACGAATCCATTTATTTGGGTCATCATCCGGCAATTTGTTATTCTTATACTCCAGTGCCATACCCTGATGGCCTGTTTTTCTAATCATGAATAGGTGTATGGGAATAAACAGCATCACAACAGCCGGCAAAAGCCAAACATGAACGGCAAATATATGTTGCATCGTTATAACGGATGTTTCTGTCCCGCCTCTAATGATAATCCTTAAAAATCCGCCGATAACCGGGGTATGGGATGCGACATTTGTAAGAACGTTAATCGTCCACCACGAGTTTTCGTTTCCAATAAGCATATACCCTGTTAAACCAAGTATAACTACGACGGAGAATAGAACCATGCCAACAACCCATTGAAGTTCTCTTGGCTTTTTATAAGCTCCGGAAAAATATACCCTCGACATGTGAACCAGTAGAAAAAATATCATGGTAAACGCGCCCCATAGATGAATCCCCAGGAGGACGTTGCCGAGCATAACATGATGCTTTATAAAATATGTCGCATTCCTTGCTATTGGAAAATATGGAACGTAATAGAATAGCAGAAATATTCCCGTTACAACCTGAATGGTGAAAAGAAACGCTAAAAGACTGCCAAATGTGTAGGCCCATCCGCCCCTTCTGGGTATTCTTTCGCCGTTAAATTCGTTTATTAATTCGGTAAGCCCTATTCTTTCGTCAAACCAATCTTGAATTTTTTTAAACATTAGATCCCCCTCTCCTTTGGATTATCTAAAAACTTATTTTGAATAAATACGCTGCCTTTGTCTATTTTATGAATCCACTCATATAATGGCCTGGGCGGGGGCCCGCCGACTACCTCGCCAAGAACATTAAACATTCCGCCATGACACGGACACATAAATTTTTGTCTTGCGGGAATCCAGTGCAAAGGACAACCTAAATGGGTACACTGATTTGAAAAGAAATGCAGGTCACCCGTAATATCTTTAACCACTATAACCTGCCTTGGAAGGGTATTTATAGACCATCCCTCTTTAACCTTGAAATAGACAGGAATAAATTTTGGCGTAAGCGGCGATATTTTTTCCAAATCACTGACTGCGCTAAGTTTAGTCCATACAATATCTCTTTTTTTAAATAGCGGGCTTAAAACTTCTCCAAGAATAGGTACCGCCAGAGCAATACCTATTACGGTGGAAATTAAACCAATAACAACCATCATAAAAGTTCGCCTTGCGGGCGACTCTTCCGAACTTTTTGCCATTTTTTACCCCCCTCCCTGTTTATATTTATTTTATAATTAAATAATCAGATTTTGCCAATTTATAATTTATAAAGCTGTTATTACGGCATATTTATATATTTATCTTGTTATTTTTTTTATTTTACATTTTATTTTACATGGTTTTTGGACTTAATCCGTGTGATAAAAAATTTAAACACTAAGTATAACTTTTTATCACTATAACCCTAAAAAGTCAACATTTTTTTACTTACTTGTTAATAACTTTTAAAATGTCTATGCATAAATAACTTTTAATTTGTCTATTCCTTAACTAAAAATAATAATAAAATAGCGGATAACACCATTAACGCTAATTAAAGGAGGTTATCCGCCATGATAATTATACCAGATTATTCTTTTAATCGTATTAAACTTTATCTCGCCGTATACCTTTGATTATAAAATTACACCTGCCAAATACCTGCCCGTTACCGAGTTATTGTTTAAAACTATATCTTCCGGAGCACCGCATGCCACAATGTAACCGCCTTCATCTCCACCTTCGGGGCCCATATCTATAATGTAATCGGATGACTTGATGACGTCGATATTATGCTCAATAACGATAACGGTATTACCCGAATCAACAAGTAAATTCAGAATATTTAACAGTTTCTTTATGTCGTCAAAGTGAAGGCCCGTGGTTGGCTCGTCAAGTATATATAAGGTTTTAAACTGCCCCGGTCTTGACAACTCCTTTGAAAGCTTAATTCTCTGAGCCTCCCCACCTGATAAAGTCGTTGCAAGCTGTCCTAAGTTTATGTAATCAAGCCCCACATCGGTCAAGAACTTGAGCCTGTGAAAAAGTGCAGGTATGTTGCCAAAAAATTCACAAGCCTCTTTAACCGTCATATTTAAAATATCATAGATATTTTTATTTTTATAGGTTATTTCCAAGGTCTGCCTGTTATACCTTTTTCCTTTGCAAATATCGCATACGACATAAACATCAGGCATAAACAGCATCTCTATCTTTTTTACGCCATCGCCGCTGCACGCCTCGCACCTGCCGCCTTTTACGTTAAAGCTAAATCTGCCGGGATTATAACCTCTTGCCCTCGCTTCCCTCGTTCCGGCAAAGATTTCCCTTATCAATGTAAAAATACCCGTATATGTTGCAGGGTTGGATCTTGGGGTTCTTCCGATAGGGGATTGATCGATATCTATAATTCTATCTATTAAGGCAATATTTTTTATATTTTCTATTTCAGATCTTTTAAAATCTTTTATCCCGTTTTTGTAATTTGAAACCGCGGCGTAAAGGGTATCTATTATAAGAGTGCTTTTGCCCGAACCTGAAACACCCGTTACGCAAACCAAATTTTCAAGGGGTATTGCAATATCGATATTCTTTAAATTATTCTTTTTTGCACCCTTTATTTCTAAAAAATTCTTATCCTGCCCCCTCCTCACAAAGGGAGTATTAACCTTAACTTGCCCGCTTAAATATTTGCCTGTTAGCGAGCCGGGATTATTCATAATTTCCGGGGGGGTTCCCGAAGCTACCACATACCCGCCGTTTTTACCCGCCCCGGGACCCATATCTACAATAAAATCAGCCTCCAGCATTGTAAGCATATCATGTTCCACTACAATAAGGCTATTGCCTTTCTCTCTAAGGTCCATAATGGTTTTTAACAAGCGCTCATTGTCCCTCATATGAAGCCCAATACTGGGTTCATCAAGAACATACAGCACACCCGTAAGACCGGAACCTATTTGGGAGGCAAGCCGTATCCGCTGCAATTCGCCTCCCGAAAGTGTCTGAGCCGTCCTTGCTAATGTGAGATAGTCAAGTCCGACATTTACAAGAAACTTTAGCCTGTCTTTAATTTCATTGATTAACCTGAAGGCTATATTTTGCTCGTGTTCATTTAAAATGGTATCTTCAAAAAACTTTAAAGCGTTTTTAACGCTTAAATTGGTAATGTCTATGATTGACATATCATTAATTTTATAACTTAAGGAGTCTTTTTTTAATCTAAAACCGCAACATTCAGGACAAACTTTTTCACTTATAAATTGGCGGGCGTCAATTATATATCTGGAACCCTTCATGCTTTCCTCGAGCATTGGAATAATTCCCTCCCATTTTTTTAAATAAAAAGAGTTCTTTTCGGTTACAACATCATAAAATTTTATTTTCTCGCCTCCAGAACCGTGTAGAATAACCTGCTTGTTATCATGAGTTAGATCTTCGTACGGCGTATCCGCACTGAATCCATAATGCTTTGATAACGCATTTATTATCTGGTTTTTATAAACAGGGCTGGAATTGTTCAAAACGGATATCGCCCCCTCTTTCAGCGATATTTTTTTATCGGGAACTATCAAATCCTCGTCTAAATATTTTATATACCCCAGGCCATCGCAAAAGGGGCAAGCGCCTTGAGGACTATTAAAAGAAAACGCCGAGGGTTCGGGCTTTCCATAGCTTATGCCGCAATCCAAACAGATAGAGTTTTCGGTTAATATTTCTTCTTTATCTTCAAACTTTAATTTTAAAACGCCCTGCGATAATTTTAAGGCAAGTTCGATGGAATCCGCCAGTCTTTTTTTATTTTCCTCTTTTATAAGAATGCGGTCTATAACCAAATCAATATCGTGTTTTTTATTTTTATCCAAGGTTATGGGGTCTTCAAGATTATATTCCTTCTTATCGGCATATATTCTATAAAAACCGTGTTTCAGATATTCCTCGAATTTAGCCTTAAATTCGCCCTTTCTATTAATTGCGACCGGCGATAATATAATTAGCTTTTCACCGGTTTTATGCAAAAAAACCGCCTCCGTCATCTGATCGATAGTTTTGGGTTCTATTTTTTTACCGCATTTATAACAATAAGGCATGCCTATCCTGGCAAAGAGAACCCTTAAGTAATCATAAATTTCGGTAACGGTCCCTACGGTAGAACGGGGATTTTTGCTAACCGATTTTTGCTCGATGGAAATGGCGGGGGAAAGTCCTTCTATGAAATCAACATCGGGTTTATCCATTTGTTCCATAAACTGCCTTGCATAGGTGGAAAGCGATTCTAAGTACCTTCTCTGCCCCTCGGCAAATATGGTGTCAAACGCTAACGACGATTTTCCCGAACCGGAAAGGCCTGTTATAACAACAAGTTTGTCCTTTGGAATTTCTAAGTTTATATTTTTTAAATTATGCTGCCGCGCACCCTTTATTATTATTTTTCTTTCCATTTGAGCCTATTTTTTGAAATCTCGTAAGCCATTTTTATAGATTCTTTCATACTGCCATAATCTGCTACATTTTTCCCTGCTATATCATAAGCCGTTCCATGCACAGGCGACGTCCTTATGATTTTAAGCCCTATAGTTACATTTACCCCTTCATCAAAAGAGAGCAGTTTAAAAGGTATTAATGCCTGGTCGTGATACATCGAAACTATTAAATCGTAATCTTTATACTTTACGGCAAAAAAACTATCGGACGGAAACGGACCTTCGACAAAAAAGCCTTTATTTCTAAACCCCGCGATAACGGGGGATATAATATCTATTTCTTCGGTTCCTATCTCCCCGTTTTCTCCAGCATGCGGATTTAAACCCAAGACTGCAACTTTAGGTTCTTTTATGCCAAAATCGTTTGTCATGGACAGAATAGAAATTTTTATTATATTTTTTAAATATTCTTTAGTGATGCTCTTTGAAACCATTGATAAGGGAATGTGGATTGTCGCAATGACTATTATTATTTTCTTTGAATAAAAAAGCATTACATAGTCTTTTGAAGAGGTTAGGTGCCCTAAAAGTTCCGTATGTCCCCCGAATTTTGCGCCTCCTCTTATCATCATCTCCTTATTTATAGGGGCCGTTGCAAATCCCGCAATTCTTCCGCTAAGCGAAAAATCCACCGCGGCAGAAATAAAGGATTCGGCGTCTTTGGCATATTCGGGGTTAATTTCGCCATATTTCAAGGATTGGTATGATTTAGAAGATAAATCTATTACATTGATATGGGTATTTTTGTAAGAATACTCAAGAGAGGAGTCTTGCCTAATTAAATTTACGGGGGCATCCCTTTTGATTATGTTTTTTAAAACATGATCAATATGTTTAAAAGACCCAAAAATAACCGGTTTAATTGGCGTGCCGGCTTTTATGAAGTACTCTGCGGACTTAGCTGCTATTTCAGGACCGATGCCGGCAGGATCTCCCATTGTAATGCCGATAAAGCTGTTTTCTTCAAACAATTTTATTTTTTATTTACTTAATCGTTAAACCGGGATTTTAATTTTAATATAGGCATTTTTCCTATCCTTTTTCAAAAGCTTTGCGAGATATTCGCTTGTTTTACGTCTTTCAAGAATTGAAAATATCTCAGGTTCTACCTGTTTGAAAGTCTTAAATGCCCCCATTTTTTTCCCGACGGATTTAAGTATCGTATAACCGAACGGAGACTTTATAATTCCGCTTATCTGCCCTACTTTCAACCTGAAGGCTATTTTAGAAAAACCGGGGGATAATTTATCTTCATAAATATAACCTATTCTTCCTCCATTTTTTTCCGAAGGGTCCTCGGAATACTTTCTTGCAAGGGATGAAAAACTGACATTGCCCTTTACGGCTAAATTTCTAATTTTTAATAGCCTTTCATATATTTTTTTCTTTAATCCTTTCTTTGCATTATGGGGCACGGCTAAAAATATAAGCTTCAAGTCCACCATGGGCATGCCTCTAAATTCTTCCATGTTTTTCTTGTAATAAGCAAGCATTGCCTTGTTGGCTATGACCATCCTGTTGCCATAAACCTTCCTTAGGAGTTCAATTTGGATAAAATGGTTTTTAATCTGTTTAACATATGCCTGCTTGCCGATGCCCTTTTTTTTTAAAAGATTGAAGAATTGATTTTCGGTAAGGTTATTCGCATGGGCGATACCATTTATATAGGAGCTCAATTGTTTCGGAGATATATAAATAGCCGCTCTTTCCTCCTCCTGTTTTAATAAAATATTATCCACTAAAAGATTAATAACATCCTTTGTTTTAGACATTACCCTGGAATCCGAGCTTGTAAAAATGCCACGTGAAGCTTGATTTTGCATCTGCTCATATTCCAGGAACGCCGCCCTGTTAAACCTTGCAAAGTCGCCCAACGTTACAGGGGTCTTGTTCACAACGGCAATTACCTGGTCTATTATTGCAGCGCTTGCATTTTTTGTATTGACCGGAAACAAATTAATTAAGTTAATCAAAAAAATGAAGGCGATTATAAATGCGAAAATCCTGCCTTTTTCTATTATACTTTCCATATTTTACCCTTGTTTTTTACTACCTAAGGTAACCTTTTTTTGAGGAGCGGACTTAAAGGTCGGCAAATTATTGTAAAAGTATTTAACATTCGATTTAGCCCTTAACTTTTTTACAAAGCTTTCAAGAGTTTTGGCCGACTCCTTTTGTTTCATCATAATAATAATATTGTTCTTTACCTTGGAAAACGGTTTGGGCTTACCCGCTATTATATTATTAAGCATTATTATATCGAAATTATTTCCAACTCTAACAATATTTGAATACTCCCCTATTTTGTGAAGGCTAAAGGCGGCATTGTTAAATACGGGCGTTGTTTGTTCAAATTTAATCCATCCCAAAATTCCTCCAGATTTTGCATTTGGCGCGGTTGAATACTTTCGCGCAACAGCGGCAAACTGCTTCCCGCTTTTAAGCAGGTTGTACGCAGTTTGAGCCCGTTTGAGCGAATTTGACTGTATATAGCTCACATTAATCTTTAACGGAAGGTTAAAACTTAAGAAATGTTTTTTATAGTAGGCTTTTGCATCAGCCGTTGTTACCAGGACTTTGTTTGCGACCTCATTTTGTAAAAGAAGCTGTACCAAAAGACCTTTTTTAAAATCGGAAACTTGTGAATTATAAGCTTTAGATCTATTAATACCCTCTTTAATGGCTTCATTAACCAATAGCTGTCTGTCAACAAGGCTTTTAAGCAGTTTCTTCGAACCTGCGGGAGTTTGGAGATAAGCAGCTAAATTCGGCGGCAATTTGGCGATTTCAGATTTAAACTCGCCAACCGTTATAGGCTTTTCGCCAACCGTGGCAATTACTTTCGAAGACGGAACGCTTTTTTTGGCACAACCGTAAAGACTTACGGAAATTACAACCGCAAATAATGCTATAAATAAAACCCCGCCTTTAATTTTAAATCTTTGAACACTGCCAATTTTCAATTTCATTTTTCCCTCTGAATATGTTAATACGCGAATTGAATATTTATTTGAATATTTAATTTAAAATCTTAACATAGCTATATAATTGTTGCAAGATAATTTTAGGAACACTAAGCCTGTCTGAAAGTTTCACTCCGTTTTTTAACCTGAGTCTAATTATAAATTCTCCGAGAAAGTTTATAACAAATTCCCTCGAGACGTCTTTGTCGTTCACAAACCTGATTAAGGCATTGGAAATGGCCTTTGCCGAATCATGAAATTCGATTATGCACTCGTTTTCTTTTACCTCCAAAAGTTTAACCTTTGAATTTTTCATATAAACCTTTAATTCTTCTACCGATAGAATATTTTTCACCGGGTCAGGAATTTTTCCGAACCTGTCGGCAAGCTCCGACCGCAGGGCGTAAACATCGTCCATGCTATTGCAATTTGCGAGCTTTCTGTAAATAGATAATTTTATTTTGCCGTCGCTTATATAAGAATCCGGGATATGTAAAGATAAATTAATTTTTACCTCCGGGTTTATTTGGGACGGAAGAATAACATTCCTAATTTTTTCGACTTCCTCTTTAAGCATCTGCATGCACATTTCAAGTCCAACGGCATCTATGTGCCCGGACTGTGCCCCTCCAAGAATATTGCCTGCCCCCCTTATTTCCAGGTCCGCCATGGCAAGCTTAAGACCTGCCCCAAGTTTGCCATATTCATTCAGGGCATTAAGCCTTTTTCTTTGTTCGTCTGTTAAATTGCCCAAACCGCACCCGATTATAAGCAGGCAATAAGCCTGAAAATGAAACCTTCCAACCCTTCCGCGCAACTGGTACAGCTGGCTTAAGCCCATATTTTCGGCATTATTTATAATGATCGTATTAACATTGGGGTTATCAAGACCTGATTCAATTATCGATGTGCTAAGAAGCATATCATATCTTTTGTTGTAAAAAAGGTGCATGACATCTTCGATATTATTAGAGCTAAGCCTCCCGTGAACGATACCGATTCTTATATCCGGCATTATTTTTTTAATCTTTTTAAACGTTTCTTCTAAATGCAATATTCTATTGTCTATAAAATAAACCTGGCCGCCCCTTCTGAGTTCCTTAAAAACAGCATCTTTAATAATTCTATCGTTATATTCGGCTATATCGGTGATAATATTCTTCCTTCCCGCGGGAGGGGTGTTAATTATACTTAAATCCCTGATACCCGACAGAGAAAGGTATAAGGTTCTTGGAATGGGAGTGGCACTCATGGCAAGGACGTCAATAGAAGAACGTATTTCTTTTATTCTCTCTTTCTGCAGCACTCCAAACTTTTGCTCTTCATCGATAATCAGAAGGCCGATATCATTAAATTTAATTTTTTCGGATAAAAGTTTATGCGTTCCTATTACTATATCAATTTCTCCGCTTTTAATCCGGTCCAAGATTTTGTTTTCCTCGCTTTTGCCAACAAATCTCGAGATGCAGGCTATTTTAACCGGATATTTTTCGAACCTTTTTTTAAAATTATTGAAATGCTGCTCCACTAAAAGGGTTGTGGGAGCAATAAACGCCACCTGTTTCCCATCCATGGAAGCTTTAAATGCCGCTCTAATTGCCACTTCCGTCTTTCCGTAACCCGCATCGCCGCATATTAACCTATCCATAGGCTTATTAAGACGCATATCCGATAGAACATCTTTAATTGCGCTTGCCTGGTCCCCGGTTTCTTCAAATTCAAAACTTTCTTCAAACTCTCTGTAAATTTCATCCTCTTCCGAAAAAGCAAATCCCCTCTGGGTCATTCTTTTAGCGTATAGTACTTTTAGATCCTCGGCAATTTCCTTAATTTTTTCTTTAGCCCTTATTTTCGTCCTTTCCCATGATTTACTGCCTAATCTGCTTAATCCCGGTAAATTTTCCCCCGAAGCGGCAATATATTTATGAATTAAATAAATCTTGCCCGCAGGAACAAAAACCTTGTCTCCGCCTTCGAAAACCAGTCCGAAATAGTCCGATATTATGCCGCTTGAGGCGATCTTTTTTATCCCGGTAAATTTTGCTATGCCAAATTCATTGTGAACCGCAAAGTCGCCCGGCTCAATCTCACTTATTCCATTAAAAAAATCCGGTTTCGAACCCTTGTGCGGCAACTCTTCGATTAAGTTAATATGTTCCCTGAAAAGCTCTTCGCCCGTAAATATGAAGAGTTTATGTTTTTTAGATATGATTCCGGCTGAAATTTCACCAATAACGATATGAAACCTGCTTTCCGCCTAATCTGCTTAAACCCGGATAGAGGTAAAAATATCTTTTAACCTTTGGCGATGAATTTCGTTTTTAGAAACTAAAATTATTAAGTAATTTTTCAGGACTAATCTGGAAAATACCCTTTTTATCAATTTTAAATTCAGCTGTCCATTTTTATATTTAAAATTTTTAATAAAATTTATATTACTGAAACCCCCAAAGGAATAAAATAAATTCTTGGAATTTTCATAATCCCCGTCGCCGCGCCATATTTTTAATTCATTAAGGTCGTAATAAAATAATTCTTTTGGTTCATTTAAACTCCCGGTGTAAAGGATTTTATTATTAACACTATCAATACCTTTAATACCTTGATTCAAAAGATTTTGAAGTTCGGCATTGAGTTTTTCCACATATAAGACGGGATTATCGGCAATATCCAATAAATTCAGGTTTCTTTCGTAGATGTCTTCTTTAACGGGAAATATGATAAAGCCGTCTATATTTTTGAAACTCCTTTGGGTATTTAAATCGAAATACCTTATATCTTCCACTGTTTCGTCAAAAAAATCGATCCTGACCGGACAGAAATCTTCCGCATTAAAGACATCTATTATTTCGCCTCTAACCGCAAACTCCTTTTGATTTTCAATCTGATTTACTTGTTCGTAGCCGTAAGATAACAGGATAGAGATAAGTTTATCCCTGGAAAATGTAAAGCCCTTTTTGATGTTTATTAATGATTTTGAAATAATGTCAAATTCGGGAACTTTGGAAAAAAAAGAGGTGGGGGTTAAAACTATGACAGCGTCTTTTTCCGTCTTTATATTATACAACAGGCTTATCGGAATAATCTCTTCGCAAAAAAAAACCTTTTTTTTCTTTAATAAAGGATTAATTAATAATAAGGTATTTTCAAAAAATGTTAAATTTTTATATAAATCCCTTGCCGATGAATAATCGCCGCATAAAAAAACCGACAAACCATTTTGGGAATTAAGCGAAAAGGCAGCCTCCAGGGCAAATGCCGTTAAGGCACCTTTTTTATATCCCTGTCTTTCGTAAATATTATTTTCCGCATCCAAATTTAAATTCAAATTTCGACTCTAATTCTTAAGGCACGCATGAGCGGCAGAGATAATTGCCACGGGAACCCTGTAAGGGGAGCAACTTACATAATCGAGATTTAAGTTATGGCAAAATTCAATGGAGCCGGGGTCTCCGCCATGTTCTCCACATATTCCAAGTTTAATATCCGGCCTCGCCTGCGTCCCCTTTTGCACGGCAATCTTCATAAGTTCGCCGACACCATTCCTGTCAAGTTCGATAAACGGATCGGCCTTTAAAATATTTTTATTTAAATAATCCGGTAAAAATGAGCCTATATCATCCCTTGAAAAGCCAAAAACGGTCTGCGTTAAATCGTTTGTTCCGAAAGAAAAAAACTCTGCCTCTTTCGCAATTTCATTCGCAACCATACATGCCCGGGGAAGTTCAATCATCGTTCCCACAAGAAACTTAAGTTTAAGCCTATATTTCAACATAACGTCATTGGCTTTTTTAACGACTAATTCCTTTAACAATTTTATCTCTTCATAGATACCGACGACGGGAATCATGATTTCCGGAATTATAACATTTCCACTTTTATGGAATTCGCATGCCGCTTCCATAATGGCCTGAACCTGCATTTCATAAATCTCGGGATAGCTAACCCCAAGCCTGCACCCCCTATGACCAAGCATAGGATTAACCTCATGAAGCGATACAACCTTTGTCTTTAGCCTTTCATACGGCACATTCATAATATCTGAGAGCTCCTTTATCTCCTCATCCGTGTTCGGCAAAAATTCATGAAGCGGCGGGTCAAGCAAACGGATATTAACGGAATATCCTTTCATTTCATTGTATAGTTCTATAAAATCGGACTTCTGCATCGGCAACAGCTTCTCCAAGGCTTTTTGCCTCTCTTCCGCCGTACCTGCAAGTATCATCTCCCTGACAGCTTTTATCCTATCCCCTTTAAAAAACATATGTTCTGTCCTGCAAAGCCCGATTCCTTCGGCACCGTAACTTCTGGCAACCTTGGCATCCTCCGGGGTATCGGCGTTTGCCCTTATTCTTAATTTTCTGAACATATTTGCAAAATTCATGACGGTTATAAAATCCTCATTTATCTCCGGGGTTACCAGCTTTACAAAACCCCGGTAAACTTCCCCGTTTGAACCGTTCAAAGTTATAATATCGCCTTTTTTTATCAGCCTGTTTTCAACGATTATTTCTTCCTTTTTTTCATTTATTTCAAGCGAAGAACAACCCGTTATCGCGCATTTTCCCATTCCCCTTGCAACAACAGCTGCATGAGACGTCATTCCCCCTCTTGCCGTAAGGATTCCTTCCGCAATACTCATTCCGTGAATATCTTCCGGCGAGGTTTCCATCCTGACTAATATCACCTTTTTCCCCTTTTTTGTCTCTTCATCCGCTTCTTCCGCCGAAAAAACAATTTCTCCGCTTGCGGCGCCCGGAGAGGCGGGCAACCCTTTCGCCAAAACATCTTTTTTAGATTTTAAATCCACCGTAGGGTACATTAATTGAGCAATGGAGCCGGGGTCTATTCTTAAGACGGCTGTTTTTTTATCTATCATTCCTTCTTTTTCCATATCCACGGCTATACTTATGGCGGCCTTAGCTGTCCTTTTGCCTGTCCTAACCTGAAGCATATAGAGAATACCTTCCTGTATAGTAAATTCTAAGTCAAGCATATCCTTATAGTGATTTTCTAAAAGCCTTGCGTACTCCAGAAGGTCCTTATATACCAAAGGCATTGCACGCTCAAGCGAAACATCGCTTGGATTCTTCTTTGATAATTCATTTACGGGTTGAGGAGTTCTAGTCCCGGCAACAACATCCTCTCCCTGGGCATTTATAAGATACTCTCCATAAAAACCATTTTCTCCGGTTGACGGGTTCCTTGTAAAAGCTACGCCGGTTGCGGATGTATCCCCCATGTTTCCATATACCATGGAAACCACATTTACGGCCGTTCCCCAATCATCGGGAATTTTGTTGAGCTTTCTATAAGTGATAGCCCTCGGCACATTCCACGACTCAAGTACCGCGGATATCCCCATCCACAATTGCGCCTCGGGGTCATCGGGAAAAGTTATGCCCTTTTCTTTTTTAACTACATCCTTGAATTCATAAACAAGGTCTTTTATATCACCGGGACTAATCTCGCCGTCATTTTGAACATTTTTTTCTTTCTTTTTCTTTTCGAGAATGGATTCCATAATACCGGAATTTATGCCTAAAACCACATTCGAGAACATCTGAACAAATCTTCTGTATGTATCGTAAGCAAATCTTTCGTTTTTTGATTTCCTTATAAGCCCTTTAACCGTTTCGTCGTTTAATCCTAAATTAAGAACTGTATCCATCATACCCGGCATGGAAATCCTTGCGCCGCTTCTAACGGAAACCAAAAGAGGATTTGAAGCGTCGCCAAACCTCGCGCCCATCGCTTCCTCAACCATTTTGAGGCTCTTAATAACTTCATGCCTTAACTCTTCGGGATATTTTTTGTTATGTTTATAATAGTATGTACAAACCTCCGTAGTTATGGTAAAACCGGAAGGCACCCTTATCCCGATATTTGTCATTTCGGCAAGCCCCGCTCCCTTGCCGCCAAGAAGATTTTTCATCGAACCTCCGCCGTCGGCTTTCTTGTTTCCAAAAAAATAGACATACTTAGCCATAACATCCTCCAAGCAAAATGTAATTTTTATACAAGATAAATGAAATAAATCAAAATTAATAAGATAAACTTGAAAAATTGCAAAGATTTTTAAGCAAATTCAAGATATTGTTCAACAGCCCCAATCTTGAGTTTTTTACATCTTCGTCATCGGTTAACACTAAAACACCGTCAAAAAAAATATTAATAGGTTTTACAAGGGTATAAAAATGATCCATAACCTTAAAATAATCATTTTTTTTCAAGAAAGAAACAGTCTCTCTTTTAACGGCCTCAAATGTTTTATAAAGATGAATTTCGCCGGGTAAGGCGAGTTTATTAACGTCAAAATCCAAAATATTTCCATAACTTAAAGTAATGTTGTTAATTCGTTTATATGCCTGGGACAATTCGTAAAATTCCTCGTGCAGCTTATGCTTAGAAATGAAGTCTATCCTTAAATACGATGTATAAAAATCGTAGGCGCTATCTTCGGAGGTTACGGATGCTATTTCATCTGCTTTATATCCTAAAGACATAAGAAAATTTTTAAATCTTGCATTTGCAAAATTAATAAAAGATGTTTTTAATTCATTTAAATTAAGCTTTTTCTCCTTAAAAAAATTATTAAAATAAAAATTAAAAACCGGTTCCATCTGAATAATATATTTTTTTTCCAAAATGATCTCTATCATTCCTATCATAGCCCTTCTTAAATAAAAAGGATCCGATTCGCCCCCCGGAAGCCTTTTCAACATCACAAACGAAAAAATTGTGTCGAATTTATCGGATAAGGAGCATAAAGCCGATAGATTATTCGACGGCATAACCCTTTTTTTAGCTTTAACTACTGGGTAGTAATGTTCTTCTATTGCCAAAGATACGGCCCCCTTTTCTTTTACCCTTTTTGCATAAATTCTGCCCGCTATTCCCTGCATCTCCGGAAATTCATGCACAACATTGGTTGCAAGATCGAATTTTAATAAGTTCGCCGCATGGCTAAATTCCGATACGTCATCTTTGGCAAAATTATATTCCTTAGCTATAAATAATCCTAAACTCCTCACCCTTTCCATCTTATCCGCGTATGATCCTAAACCTTCGTAAAATAGAATATCCTTAGTCTTTTCTATAAAATATGAGAGCGGTTTTTTAATATCCTCTTTATAAAAAAAATCGGCATCGGCAAGTCTTGCCGCCAAAACCCTCGAATAACCGGCGCGAACGTTGTCTTCTAATTCCTGCCTATCCGTTTGCAAATTATCTGGTGCAATATTTGCGATACCTATAAAAGACGGCATCAAATTATCCTTATTTTTTAAAGGGAAAAACCGCTGATGTTTGCGCATAACGATTGACAAGAGTTCTTTCGGGATAGGCAAAAACTTTTTGTCAAAATTGCCTGTAATAGCGTGCGGCGTTTCAGTCAGCCCGACGATTTCATTTATAAAGTCATCTTCATATTCGACTATGCCGGCATTTAATTTTCCGGAAATAACTTCAAGCTCTTTTTCTATAAATGCCCTCCTGTCCTCATTTTTTAGGATAATTCCGTTTGAAGAAATCAGCTTAAAATAATCCTTTGAATTGTTGACTTTCGTATATAACGTTTTGTACGAACCCCTTCTTATAAGACAAGTGTAGCCTGCCGCCTTAATATCCCCGTAATAAAACCTGAGGGGTTTCCCGTCAAAAAGCGATAATATCCATAAAATTGGCCTTGGGTAACGGACATCCTTATTTAACCAAAACATGGACCTCTTAAAGGGAAGATTCTTAATAATGTTTGGCATATTTTCGCTTAAGAGGTCTTTTAATAATCTTCCTTTTATAAGCTTTTTATACGCCACATAATGGCCTCTTTTTTGGTTAATTACATATAACTTTTTGCGATTTGATACCCCATTTCTTTTCATAAATTGGGTTAAAGGCATGGCCGGCACATCCCCATGATAAGATATATTAAGGGGAGGGCCTATAACCTCTATTTCCCTGTCCGGCGTTTTTAAAGGCAGGTGTCTAATGAAAGCAACAACGCGTCTTGGCGTAGAAAATGATTGAATATATGGTTTTTCCTGAAGCGATATATCTTTTTCAAAAAAACCTTGAAGGCGGTCCGAAAGCGCGGCGGGAATATCCTTTACTTCGCTATAAGGAAGTTCTCCCGAACCAATTTCCAAAAGAAACTCGCTCATTAACTTTTACCGTTTAAGATTTGATTATCCTTATTTGTATTATTTATATAAAGTTTTGCGCAACCCTCGGCTAAACTTCTAACCCTTAATATATAATTCATTCTTTCAGAAACGCTTATAAGTCCTCTTGAGTCCAATAAATTAAAAACATGGGAACATTTGAGGCAATATTCATAGGCTGGTTTAATAAGCTCCGTATTTTCCAATAAAAGAAGCCTTTTTGATTCCTTTTCATAAATACCGAAAAGTGTAAACAATGTTTCTCCGTCCGCAAATTCAAAGCTGTATTTGGAAAATTGAAACTCGTCATCTTTATGAATATCGCCGTAGCTTAGATCTTTATTCCACCTCAAATCAAAAACGTTATCCTTATCCTGAAGATACATTGCAATTCTTTCTAATCCATAAGTAATTTCGATTGCGGGCTCATCAAGAGAGATGCCGCCAATCTGCTGAAAATAAGTAAACTGCGTAATCTCCATGCCGTCAAGCCATACCTCCCATCCAAGGCCCCATGCTCCCAGAGTCGGAGATTCCCAGTCGTCCTCCACAAACCTTATATCATGCATATCGGGGCTAATACCCACACTTTCCAAGCTTTTAAGATAAATCCCTTGAATATTTTTTATATAAGGCTGAATAATCACCTGAAACTGATAATACCTTCCGAGTCTATTCGGGTTTTGGCCGTATCTTCCATCGGCAGGCCTTCTTGAGGGCTGGACATAGGCAACCCTCCAGCCGCCCACTTTTAAACATCTAAGAAAGGTGTATGGCGCAAAAGTAGCGGCGCCAACCTCCATATCGTAAGGCTGGAGAATAACACAGCCAAAATTAGACCAAAAATTCTGGAGCTTAAATATTAAATGTTGAAAATCCAGGCTTTTGATGGTATATTGCACTCCTTAAAAATTAAAAAGTCGGTACGAAAAATCTTTTAATATTCACATTAAAAGATGGTATTATACTAAAGGGCAAGCATATTTTCAATAGATTTTCTTGCCCGAATCCTGATATCCTCGGAAATTTTTATAATATTTTTCATATTCGTCAAGGAATTTATAATATCTTCCAAGTGGGTTCTTTTCATATTCGGACAGATAAGACCTTTGTTGGATGAAATAAAAATCTTACCGGGATTTTCCTTCTTCATTTTATACATTATGCCGCGTTCCGTTCCGATAATAAAGTATTTTGCGTTAGACTCGCGAACAAACTTATACATGCCGGAGGTTGAAGAAACATGGTCCGCAATATCAATGGTTTCCGGAGTCGATTCCGGATGGGCTACGAATACGGCTCCGGGATATTTTTTCTTGAGAGCTTTAATATCCTCCGGCACAGTCCTTTTATGGGGAGGGCAATATCCCGGCCAGCTTATTATCTCTTTATCGGTAAACCTTTGTACGTAACTCCCTAAATTTTTATCCGGAACCATTATAATCCTCCTCCCGGACAAAGAATTTACAACCTTAACCGCATTGGCGGAGGTGCAGCATATATCGGAAACCGCTTTGCATTCAGCCGACGTATTCACATAGGCGACAACGGGTGCGCCTTGATAATCATTTTTTAAATCAATAATGTCTTCAGGGGTTATCATCTCTACCATCGGACATCCGGCATTTTCGTTCGGAAGAATAACAATTTTACCGGGATTCATGATAGAAGCGCTTTCCGCCATAAATCTGACGCCGCAAAATACGATAATATCCGCATCGGTTTTATTTGCCTTAATCGAAAGCTCCAATGAATCACCCTGGAAATCGGCGATTTCCTGAATTTCATCTCTTTGGTAATTATGCGCAAGCAATATCGCATTCTTTCTTTTCAACAGGTCTTTTATTATTTCCTGTTTTGTTTTTATATCGTTTTTGTCATTAGTGTCCACCATTTTTTTATCTGCCATATCCAAATCTTCAAAATATTCCGGCCTTTTCCGTGTCATAACGGGTGGCTGTTATCCTTCTTCCTGAACAAGCAGTTTAATCTTTTCCACGACTTCAGGATTGGCAAGAGTCGTAATATCCCCGATATCAAGTTTATTCGGTATGGCGGAAAGCACACGGCGCATGATTTTACCCGAACGCGTTTTAGGCATATCGGGAACAACATAAACATACTTCGGTCTTGCTATTTTGCCAATTTCTTTCTCTATGGTTGAAATCACTTTTTGGGTAACTTCTTGTTCTTTGCCTTCGAAACCCGGCTTAAGTGTTATATAAACGGCAGGCGCCCTGCCTTTTGTTTCATCCATAACCGGCACGGCGGCGGCTTCCGCTACTTCAAGCACAGTTAAGCACGCGGACTCCAGTTCCTTTGTTCCAAGACGATGCCCCGCAACATTTATTACGTCGTCTATTCTTCCCAATATCCTATAATATCCGTCAGAAGCCTCCATAGCACCGTCGCCGGCAAAATATGGCCAGTCGCGCCAATCTTTACTGGCTTTGTTTTTATTATATTTTGAATAGTAAGTATTTACGAAGCGCTCGGGATCTCCCCATATCGTCTGCATAATACCGGGCCATGGATTCCTTATGCATATATTCCCCGCCTTTCCAGAACCCGCTTTAACCTCTCCCCCGTTTTCATCATAAATAACAGGGTATATGCCGGGCAAACCGGGACCCGCGCTTCCGGGTTTCATTAAATCAAGAGCGGGAATAGTACTGCACAGGAAACCGCCGTTTTCCGTTTGCCACCATGTATCCACGATAACAGCCTCTTTCTTGCCGACAATTTCATAATACCATTTCCATACGTCCGGCTCTATAGGTTCTCCCACCGTCGTCATGTGTTTGAAATAATAGCTGTACTTCTTCGGTTCATCGGGGCCGGTTTTTCGTAACATGCGGATGGATGTGGGCGCGGTGTGAAAGATATTCACATTAAGCCTTTCCGCAATCCTCCATGCCCTGCCCGCATCGGGATAAGTCGGAATGCCTTCATACATTACACTCGTTGCCGCTAACACCAATGGACCGTAAACAATGTACGAATGACCGGTAATCCAGCCTATATCCGCCATACACCAGTACACATCTTCGGGGTGTATATCCTGCACATATTTGGATGTGCCTGCCACATAGGATAAATATCCGCCTATGCTGTGCTGCGCACCCTTAGGCTTACCCGTAGTCCCGCTGGTATACATGATAAACAAAGGTGCTTCTGCCGGCAAAGGTAGCGGTTCGATACGTTTGCCCAAAAAATCCTTAATGACCTCGTCTATAAAAAAATCGCGGCCTTTTACCATTGAAGATTTTGAAACATATTTACCCGGGTGCCGTCTCCATACAAGAACTTTATCTACGGGCTGACCAAGATTTTTCGCTCTTTCTACGGCTATATCGGCATTTACTTTATGATCAATCAGGTTGCCGGATCTATAGTAACCGTCTATCGTCACAAGCACCCTGCTTCCCGAATCGGCAATCCTGTCGCCGCATGCCTGACCGCTAAAACCGCCATAAACTTCGGAATGAATAATGCCGAGCCTTGCGCTCGCAAGCATGCTGACGGGAAGCTCGGGAACCATCGGAAGATGAAAGGTTATCCTGTCGCCCGTTTTAAGTTCCGCAAAATCCTGTAAAAGCGCCGAAAACTCGTTTACCCTTGCGTAAAGCTCCTGATATGTAATTACTATGTGAGACTCTTCTTCCGGTTCCGGTACAAATATCAGTGCGGCTTTATTTTTATACTTTGCTAAATGTCTATCAACGCAGTTATAAGACGCATTTAGTTTACCGCCGGTAAACCATCTCCAGAAAGGAGGATTGTTAGTATCAAGTGTCGTATGCCAATATTTATCCCAGGTAAGCATATCGGCATATTCCCTGAAACATTCGGGAAAATTTTCCACCTTAAAACGTTCGCGGATATTTGGGTCGGCCATATTTGCTTGCGCAATAAATTTAACAGATGGACTGATGAACGCTTCTTCTTTCCAGTGAACGGCGATTTGCGACTCGGAAGCCGCAGTATCATCTGAATTAATAGTATTTTTATTATTTTCATTCTTATTCCTCATATCATCCATGAATATCCTCCCTATATTTTTTATCCCTTTTATAGTCTATACCCGGGTGTCTTTTGTATAATGCTATCTGGCCCCAAGCGGCCATACGGTTCTTTCGTAAACTTCATTCAAAACCTGGGCGAGCCCCGCATAAATAGCCGATAATCCGCAGAGTATCCCTTCCCAGCCGGCAACGACATTAATAACAGTGCTGCCCGTTGCTGTACCGATAGCAAGAAGGAAGAACAGGACAAAAAGGGTAAGGAATACAATTTGGAGCGCTTTGTTGAGTTTAAGTGTCCCGATGAACATGATAAATGTAAAAATACCCCACATAATAAAATACGCAACCATACTACCTTTGTCTGCTGCGGATATCCAGCCCCATTTTGAAAATAATATCAAAGCAACTAATGAAAGCCAAAAAACTCCATAAGAAGTAAAAGCGGTTGCGCCAAAGGTATTTTTCTTTTTCCATTCCTCGATGCCTGCAACAATCTGTGCAATACCGCCATAGAAGACACCCATTGCGAGAATCATGCTTCCGAGGCCATAGACGCCTGCATTTGCTAAATTCAAGAGCACCGTCGTCATGCCAAATCCCATTAAACCAAGCGGCGCCGGATTTCCGGTTGTATCCTGAATTGCAACAATAGTTGAAATAACCCCTTGTTTTTCTTCTGACATAATTTACCTCCTTGTTATTTTTACTTTCGTGCGATTTACAAAATTTATTTTATTCTTGTTTCTGTTATTATAACATATTATAATTTAGTTTCCACATATAAAACCAATGTCTAAACGGGTGCAAGCAATATGGATTTAAAAACGGGAAATACCGCAATAGCAGGCGGCCCTGAATTTAAATATAAAAGGATATTAACGGGGGACAGGCCTACAGGACCCCTTCATCTTGGACATTATGCCGGTTCACTAAGAAACAGGGTAAGGCTTCAGGATAAGTATGAAACATTTATATTAATTGCCGATATCCAGGCGCTTACCACAAACTTTGAGCATCCGGAAAACCTTAAAGAAAATATTTTTCTTGTTGCCCTGGATTATCTTTCATGTGGCATTAACCCCGATCTATCCACCATACTTATTCAATCTATGGTGCCTGAAATTTCCGAACTGACAACTCTTTTCTCGATGCTCGTATCCGTCAACCCATTAAAACACAATCCTACTATTAAAACGGAGGCAAAGGAGAGGGGATATAAGGAACTAACTTACGGATTTCTGGGTTATCCTATCAGTCAAACCGCCGATATTGCTATTTTTAAGGCGGATTTGGTGCCGGTTGGCATGGACCAGCTTCCGCATATAGAACTTGCAAGAAAAATAGTCAGAAAATTCAACGAATTGTATAATGGGAAATTAATAGAACCCTTCGCCTTGATAGATAAATTTCCCAGGTTAGCCGGGCTTGACGGAAACCTTAAAATGAGTAAATCCTACGGAAACGCAATTAACCTTTCCGATAGTTTTGACCTCATTAAATCCAAAATCAGATCGGCTTTAACGGATAAGAATAGAATCCACCCGACCGATAAGGGTAATCCAAAAATTTGCACGGTGTATTCTTATCACAAGGCATTTTCGGATGAAACTCTTATTAAAAAAACCGAATATAACTGCAAAAACGGCAAAATAGGCTGCGTGAAATGCAAGGAGAACCTTTTTGAAGTCATTAAAAAACTTCTCGAGCCGATGAACGAAAGAAGGGCTTTTTACTTAAATTATAAAGACGCGGTATGGGACGTCCTGTCGACGGGAACCAAAAAGGCCGGAATAATTGCTTCGGAAACCCTTAAAGAAGTAAAAGAAGCGATGAAAATATCGTATAACCTGCCTTGATTTTGCTATTGCAAATAAAGACTTTTAATGTTATCATAATCATCTATACTTATTACTTATTCTACGCTTATTTGCAAAATTTAAAGGAGGGTTACTTATAATGGCAAACAAGCTTTTTATTATGCTTCAAAACACTACACCTTCTAACCCCCATACGCTTGGGGCGCCATTTTTTCAAGCTGCGGCTGCCGCAACAATGGATTACGAAGTAGAGGTTATCTTAACGGCCGATGCCGGCCTTTTAATGAAAAAAGGGGTGGCCGAGAACTTAAAAATCAAAGAGGGAAGCCCGAAATCCGTCTATGATTTTATTAAAGACGCCTACGATGCAGGTGTTGTTTTTAAGGTATGCACCCCCGCCCTTGAATTAAATAATTTTACAAAAGACGATCTCATAAAGGAATGTAGCGGAGTTGTCGGTGGAGCTTATGTCGTCGAAATGGTAATGGACGATGCCGTTAAAACCTTATCGTACTAAACCAGGTTTAAACTTAAATCTTAAAACACCCCCGACAAATCTCAAGTTAAAAAACATAATATTATATATAATATTAGGGGTGTTTTAGTTTAAGCTTTTAATTTTAATGTTGTTATTATCCGGCTTTTGAAAGATTATTGAGCGCATATTCTTTTACCCCCTCTAGTAAGGTGAATCTATCAAGGATTAAGGTTTCACACGGCATTGACCTTACAAAAAGCCGGTTATCTACAAGCCCGCCGGTTAAATATATTCTTTTGGGCTTTCTTGCAAATCTATGCATCGAGATGCAAACACCTTTAATTAACCTTGCGGCGGCCACCTCGGGTTCTACGCCGCCCGCCACTTGGTCAAAAACATGCCCCATCCCAAGAAGTCCGCATGTAGCCGTTATAAACTCTTTTTGCGGCGGGGTCTTTGAATAATCTATATTCAGGTAATTACCCAAAATCTCGATAGCTTGTCCGGTGAAGGCGCCGCATTCGGTATTCCAATCCGAATGTATGAAATTCCCATTCTCAAAAACAACGTATTTTGCATCTCTCGAACCGACATCTATCAGAGTAAAAGAATCTTCTTTTATGAGTTTTTTGCCGGCGTTAGCCAGGGCTATAATTTCATTAACCGAATGGTTTGCAAACCTGTTAATGTTATGGCCCGTGCCTATATCAGCTTTAAATGTTTTTTCAAGATCCGATACCCTTTTTACTATTTTATCGTTAGTATCGGTATTTAATATCTTGGCATAAGTTGTTCCTGCATCGAGTAGTACCATTTGATATCCCCTTATATCCGCTGTTTAAGCTTTATATGACATTATTTAATTGCAAGAATGCCGTTAATTTGGCTACCGTGCTTCTCGTAAGCCCGGTGTCCATATCGATAAAAATTCCCCTCGGATGTTTGCTTGCAAGGTAGGATGCAAGACCGGCCTTTGGACAAAAACTCTGAGAAAAAAACACGGTCGGCACATCGGGATTAAATTCCAATTCTAACTTAAGATCGCCCGGGGTAAGATTTTCGACACATCTTGTCCAACCGTAAACATGGGTTTCGTCGGGAAAATAATTTGCAATGCCAAAATCTCCCCAGGGCGGGGTTCCCCAGAAAGCACACTTCGGTTTAACATATTCCGGCTTGAACGGTTTTTTCTTTTCCATATCGCGATAAAAATATCCCGCTATTTTGCCGAATTTTTCATCTAAGGGGATATCACTTTTACAAATAAAATCCCCTTTTCTTTCTAAGTCGTTATTTTTCACCCGTCTTAAATTAATTTTAAGTTCATTTTCGATAAAATCGGCAACAAAACCCATTTCATTGCATCTGCAAATCTCGGAATCCTCTATTATTATCTCCGAAATTGGATTTCTCCCGACTAAAACCGAATCCATCACATCGTCGGTCCAATAATCCGTAACCGACAAGATATTGGCAATTATCCTTTTTATTTGAGCGCAATACGCTTTAGGAAGTATATTATCGGTCGGTTCCGTGATAAGCTGGTCCACCTTATACATATCCAACGATAGAATTATGGCGCTTTTTTGTATCAGCCCTTCCATTACCTCTTTTGGCGGGATACCTATAATACCCACAAACGGTTTATTTTTAGGGTTTTGAAGAAAGGATTTTTCTTTTCCTTCAACAAATCCGTGCCTCGTTAAAACCATATCCCGCATCGGATTAGAATCTTTATTATCATTATCCTTATTTTTATACTTATTTTCCAAGTTACATGCACACCCCTTTTGTCCCAACGCACCTAAGCGGTAATCCGGCCTATTTACGCAGTTATAAGATAACATGGCATAGTAGCGTAACAAAAAACATCATATAAGATTTTAAACCCCTAATAAATGACTTTTATCACGAAAATTAAGCGCGGCCTAATCTTGCCCGGAAAATTGAAATCAGCAAATATCGCAAGTAAATTCTATTGCAGATGTTGCGGCAAGAGCGCCCTCGCCAACCGCCGTTGCAACCTGAAGCAATTTTTTAGAATGGGCATCCCCTGCGCAAAATACGCCCGGCATCGAGGTCATTAAGGTATAGTGATCGGTTTTTATAAAACCATTTTCATCCTTTTCTATATTTTTCAAAAATGATGTCTGAGGTTTTATCCCGATAAAAATAAACACCCCCTTTACGGGAATGGTTTTTCTTTCTTTGGTCTTAACATTCTCGATCGTCACAGACTCCACGGTCTTTGTTCCATTAATCGAGATAGGCGTATGTTCTAACTCAAAAGAGGCATTTTTAGCATTATGAAGTCTTTCCTGAATTATTTTCTCGGCCCTAAATTCTTTTCTTCTATGAATTAAAACAATCGACTTTACAATTTTAGTGAGATAATTAGCCTCTTTAACCGCCGTATCACCTCCTCCTATAACGGCAATATCCTCGTCTTTAAAAAACGGGCCGTCGCAGGTCGCGCAATATGACACTCCTCTTCCCGTGAACTCTCTTTCCCCAGGTATATTAAGCCTTTTAGGCGATGCTCCGACGGTTATAATAACGGTCTTTGCCTGATAGGTTTCATTAACGCCTCTTATGATTTTATATTCCTCCCCATAGGTAATGTCTTTTACCTCGTCATAAATAATATTTAGACCCAGTCCTTTGGCATGCTCCTCAAATTTTTGTATAAGCTCAATGCCTGAAAGTGATGGAAAACCGGGATAATTTTCGATATTGTCGGAAAGGGCAATTTGCCCGCCGACCGCCATTTTTTCTATCAAAATAAGATTAAGGCGCGCCCTGAGGGCATATATCGCGGCGGATAACCCGGCCGGCCCGCCGCCAATTATAATCAAATCATAAACCATTTAACCTGCCTCCCTTATTTATAATTTTTAAATAAAACCCCTTTTTCAGTTTATAGTTTATAATATAAGAAATATCATTATTCATATATATTTAAACATATATAATCTTTTTAATCAACCAATCAACCCTGCCTTTTTATCCTCGTCACTAAAAGATAACAGGCTAACGAGGAGATAACAAGTATAGCGGGGATTAAGCCGTAATATTTATTAAATAAAAGTCCGGCTACACTCCCGCCGAAAAAACTTCCGGAAAATTGCAACGTATTATAAACCCCCATCGATGTCCCTACGAAAGATTTATCCGATGCCGATGAAACCAATGAAGGCATTATGGGTTCTGTAATAGAAAAACCGGAAAAAAAAAGAATGCCGCTCAGAATAATTACCTGTAATGCGTAATTATTGAAATGGAAAAAAAGAAAAAAGGCCGATATGCCCATCAATATAAAGCTAATTTTTAAGAGGTGAACTTCATGGCCCATATCAGCCTTTTTTGATGCTTTCATCATGGCAAAAAGCGCAAAAATTATCATCGGAATTAAAATTTTATAATAATAGCCTGTTCCAAGCTCATGTTTAACTATTAACGGCAAACTGAAAAAGAAAACCGTCATAAAAAAGGATAACAAGAAACCTTGCATCCCCAGATTTGCTAAT
>JAMCUF010000028.1 GCA_023381755.1 Deltaproteobacteria bacterium | reverse complement strand
CTATCGAGGATCCCCTTAATTGTTCTCCCCCTGTTTTTAATGTGACAAAAACACCGGCATTCATTTTAAGATTATCCGTAAGTTCGGATAATAACTCCTGTGAGTCAAGAAATTCATTCTTATTTTTATTAAGGGTATCCTCGATAGATTTTCTGGCTATTTTTACCAAAAGGGCCTTTTCTTTTTCCGTTAAATCAAAATTTTTCATATTATATGCCCCTTCCCTAAACCCTCCCGCAGGTGGAGGGGAATAATGACTTCTAATTAAATATTTTCAATTTTATATGACCACTCGATATCGGCAACATTTTTTAACATGGCCCACACGCTGCAGTATCTGTCTTTTGATAATTCAATTGCCCTTTTTACCGCCTGCTCATCAATATTTTTACCCTTGATTTCATAAGTTATAATTATTTTCGTAAATACTTTAGGATGCGTTTCCGCTCTTTCGCCGCTAACATTAGCGCTATAAGCGGTTATATTCTGCCTCTTTTTCTTTAATATGGAAACTATATCCATAGAGCTGCATCCCGCAAGACCTACCAATACTAAATCGGTAGGCCTTATACCTTCGCCATTTCCCCCGGCCTCCTTCGAGGTATCGAGCAAGACGGAGTAGCCGTTACCGTTATCCGAATATGCTTTAAATTGTAAATCTTTAAGGTATTCTAATTTAACCCCCATAATATACTCCGATTATTTTAAAATTTAAATAAATTCGTTTTTTATATCCCTTTCCAAAAGCTTAATTATTGCATCCTCCGGCCTTAGCCCCTCATAAAGTACGGAATAAACAACTTCCGTTATCGGCATGTAGATATTTTTTTCCTTAGCTGTTATATGAGCGGATCTTGTTGTGGCAACACCCTCTGCAACCATTTTCATGCCCTTTAAAATGGATTCTAAATTTTCACCCCTTCCTATTCTTAAACCGACAGACCTGTTTCTGCTTAAATCAGATGTAGAGGTGAGTATCAAATCACCTAATCCGGACAAACCCGTAAAGGTAAGCTTATCTGCTCCAAAGGCCTCGCCAAATCTTGTTATCTCAACGATTCCTCTCGTTAAAAGCGCCGCTCTCGCATTACTACCCAATCCAAGCCCATCGGAAATACCAGCCGCCAATGCAATGATATTTTTAAGGCTGCCTCCAAGTTCGACCCCTATAACATCGTTTAAGGTATATATTCTAAAGTTTACTATATTTTTAAAGAAATTTTTCAGCTCGTCTAAAATTTTTATATTAGAAGATGCAACACATACGGCTGTGGGAAGATGTTTAGATACCTCAACCGCAAAACTCGGACCGCTTAAAATCGCGTATCTTTCAAGCATTAAATCGCCGAGCACTCTGGAAAACACCTTATGCGGCAAATCCATAGACTTATCGCCCAACCCTTTTGCCGTATTTATAAAAACATAATCGTAAAGGTCGAATTTGTCCTTATAGGTCTTTATTTTTAATAAAACATCCTGTAACACATTTGAAGGCACCGCAAGAAAGATTGTATGGCAGTTCTTAAAAATAGTTTCATAATCGTCTGTTACCATTATGTTTTCACTGAGCGGCACGCCTTTCAGGTAATACTCATTCTGCTTTTCTCTTTTTAATTTTTCGGCGAATTCCGTGCTCCTGCATTTTAAATAAATATAAGGGACAAATTTTGAAAAATTAACTGCAAGCGCTGTCCCAAAACTCCCGGAACCTATTATGCCGATAGATCTTTGCGTATTTAACATGCCAAATCTTAATTTAGTTATACCTGCTGCATTTAACTTATTTTATTTTTTGTATGTCTTCCTCTTTTAGCTCGCCTGGAGCAATTACGGCGCTGACAACCTTTTCGTTTTCATCAAGATTTATTAACTTCACACCCATGGTATTTCTTCCAATACTTCTTAAATCAGAAACATTTATTCTTATAACCTTGCCATTGGAGGTTATGATTATTATATCATTATTCCCGGATGCTTTCAGAACGGAAACGACAAAGCCGTTTCTTTGTCCCGTCTTTATAGCAATTATTCCCTTGCCACCCTTATTTTGTTTTCTAAACTCCGTCATCTTTGTCTTTTTCCCATAACCTTTTTCCGTAAAAGCCACAAGGTAATCCTCCTCCGAAGAAAGTAAATCCATCGAAACGACGTTATCGTTCTTGGAAAGCCTGATTCCCCTGACACCCATAGTTCCCCTGCCCAGCGTTCTAAAACCACCTATATCAACGCAAACTGACTTGCCCATTTTTGTAGCTATTGCTATAAGCTGGTTTTTTACGGTGTTGTCGGCAATTTGGGTACCTATAACCTCGTCATTGCCTTTAAGTCTTATCGCTATAAGGCCGCTTTTTCTAATATTTGCAAATTTATCAAGGGAAGTTTTAATAATCTGGCCATTCTTTGTTGCGATAAAGATGGAGTAACCCTTATCAAAATTTACTATAGGAAGAACGGATGTAACCGATTCCTTTTCCTTTAAATTGAGAAGGTTTACAATAGGTTTGCCTCTGGATGACTTTTGCGTTTCAGCAATACCATAAACATTTAATTTAAAGGCATTTCCCATATTTGTAATAAATAAAATGGATTCAAGGGCATTTGCGCAAAATAAGTTTGTAACAAAATCTTCTTCCTTGGCTTTTATGCCCGTTTGCCCCTTACCGCCCCTATTTTGAGTCTTAAAGGTCGATAATTTTGTCCTTTTTATATAACCGTTTTGGGTTATCATAACTATCATAGCCTCGTTAGGGATAAGATCGGTAATAGTGACCTCGCTTTCTTCCTTTACTATCTCCGTTTTCCTTTTGTCGCCAAACTTATCCTTTATAAGTTTAAGCTCTTCCTTAATAACATCCTTTATAAGTTTTTCGCTTCCTAAAAGCTCTCTTAACCCTTTGACTCTGCCAAGTATTTCTTCATATTCTTCAATAATATGTTTTCGTTCTAAATTTGTAATCTTTTCCAATTTTAAATCGAGAACCGCGCGGGCCTGGATATCCGAAAAATTATATTTACCTATAAGACGGTCCCGCGCTTCCGCAGGAGACTGTGAATTTTTTATAAGTTCGATAACTTCGTCAATATTCTGAGCTACGATTTTAAATGCTTCCAATATATGAAGGCGGGCTTCCGCCTTTTTTAATTCAAACAGGGTTCTTTTTATAACAACCTCTTTTCTAAAATCCACAAAAAGGGATATCATATCCTTTATATTTAATATTTTTGGCTGATTATTCACTATCGCAAGAAAAATAACCCCAAATGTCTCTTCAAGCTGGGTGTGCTTAAAGAGATTGTTAATTACAACAGTTTCATCGGCATCCCTTTTTAATTCAATAACTATTCTTAGTCCTTCCCTATCGGATTCATCCCTTAAGTCGGATATTCCTTCAATTTTTCTTTCCCTAACAAGTTCGGCGATTCTTTCGAGTATTTTTGATTTATTTACCTGATACGGTATTTCGGTTATGATTATTTTTAATTTCTCAAAATGGTACTTGGCCCTTACCTTCACAAGCCCCCTTCCTGTTTGAAAATAGTTATTTATGCCCGAATCGCCATAAATTATACCTCCCGTAGGAAAATCGGGGCCTTTAATCAGGGTTTTCAATTCATCTATGCCTGCGTCCGTATTATCCATAAAATAGAGTGTTGCATCTATGGCTTCGATAAGATTATGCGGGGGGATATTCGACGACATTCCTACGGCGATACCTGAGGAACCGTTAATAAGCAGGTTTGGAAACTTAGCCGGCAAAACAGCAGGTTCTTTTAGCGAACCATCGTAGTTGGGAACAAAATCGACCGTTTCAAAATCTATGTCGTCCAATAAAAACGATGAAAGTTTGGTCATTCTAATTTCGGTGTATCTCATGGCCGCCGGAGGGTCTCCGTCGATGGAGCCAAAATTCCCCTGACCGTCAACAAGCGGATATCTTAAAGAAAAATCCTGCGCCATTCTAACAATGGAGTCATAAACCGCCGCATCCCCATGCGGATGGTATTTACCTATTACATCACCGACAATTCTTGCAGATTTTTTATAAGGCCTGTTAAAATCGTTACCTATATCATTCATGGCAAAAAGGATTCTCCTATGAACGGGTTTTAATCCATCTTTAACCTCCGGAAGCGCCCTTCCTATAATTACGCTCATCGCGTAGTCAAGATACGACTGCTTCATCTCGTCTTCTATGTCGATATTGATAATGCCCTTTTGGTCCAAAATTCCTCCTCTAAACTATTTAAAACTATTTGCGCTTAAGGTTTAAAATTGTTATTATCCCCCGATTTCATTCATAAAATTGTTAGCCCATGATAAGAAACCGGGCTTTTTGGCCTTTTCGTTAAAATTATGTTTATACTGTTTCAATTGAATTATATCTGAAACCTTTTCAAAAACGACCTCATCATCCCGCTCGCCCAAAATTTCCCTTATATTGTACTCGTTGTCATAAAAAAGGCAAAGTCTTAAACTGCCCGATGCCGTAAGCCTTAACCTATTGCAATCACCGCAGAAATGCTCGGATAAAGGGCTTATAAAACCGATAATCGCATTGCTATCTTTGAATCCGAAATCTTTACTAACCGGATTTTCATAGGCATTATCGTTATTATTTTGACTGCCGGCTATTAAGCTAAAATCGCTAAATATCGACCGGATTTTCTCTTCTATTTCCTTGGACATGATAGTTTCCGTGATATTTCCGCCAACAGGCATGTATTCGATAAATCTTAAATTTAAATCAAATTCCCTTGCGAAATTAACAAAACTCTCGATTTCATCATCATTTATCCCTTTTATTAAAACCGTATTAATTTTTATAGGATTATAACCAATTTTTCCCGCAAGCTTTATGCCGTTAAAAACAGACTGTAAACCGCCAAACCTTGTTATTCGGTGAAATCTATCTTCTCTTAAAGAGTCTAAGCTGATATTAATCCTTTTAAGTCCGGCATCATAAAGTCCCAATACAAATTTATCAAGAAGAACGCCGTTCGTGGTCATGGAAATATCGCTTATGCCTTCTATTTTACTCAAGCGTTCTATGAAACCCACCACACCTCTTCTTACTAACGGTTCTCCGCCCGTAATTCTTACCTTATTAACGCCATGATTCGCCAGCACGCTAACAAATCTCAAAATATCTTCATAAGATATTATTTCATCGTGATTTAAAAGGTTAACGCCACTTTCCGGCATACAGTAAACACACCTTAAATTGCACCTGTCCGTTATACTTACCCTTAAGTAAGTTATGTTTCTGCCATGACTGTCCGTCAAAGGTTTGAGCTTATCCAAAATGACTTATACCCTCTATAACTATAATTAGGTTAGATAAATAAAATTAAAATAATCCAAAAAAAGACTGCGGGTTCTCGATCTTTTTTTGCTTTCTGTTTAAGACCGGCTCCGTTCCTGAAACGTAAGGCATTAAAATCGGGTCTTTATAGCTTGCGTTTGCAATCAAACCTGTGTGAGGGTTGATTTCCGCAAACACCACCCCTTTTGGAATCTTAAATGCCTTTGGCGGATAGATATTTAGCGCATTTGACATGTAAGCATACCATATCGGCGCAGCCGTTATAGCCCCAACCATAAACCTTCCCATAGAATGAAAATCGTCCAACCCCGTCCACACCCCTGTTGCCAAAGAAGAAGTATACCCCACGAATACCCCGTCCCTATATTGGCTTGACGAACCCGTTTTCCCGGCGACATAAGGGGTAATTTCCCTTATTTTTGAGACGGTAACACCGGTCCCGTTTGTGATGACTCTTTCGAGCATATTTGTGAGGACATATGCAACTTGAGGGGTTAGAACCCGTTTGCAAACAGGCGTATTATGATAAAGGGTTTTACCCGCGGGCGTCAATACCTTAACAATAAAAACGGGCTTACATTCCTTTCCGCCGTTGGCAAACGAGGCATAGGCATCCGTTAGACTGACAAGCCTTACGCTTGAAGAGCCCAAAGCCATCGTCAGGTTTCTTACGACGTGGTGGATGCCCATCTCGCCGGCTAAATGTGCCACATTATCCACGCCAATCCTCTTTAAAAGTTTCACGGCAACAACATCAATGGAGTGCGCAAGCCCTATTAAAAGCGTTGTGGGACCGGTAAACCTGCGGGAAAAATTGCGCGGTTTATAATACTTACCCCGTACCCCCGTCGGATAGATTACCGGGGTGTTATTTATTACAGAAGAAGGGGTGTATCCAAGCGTTAAAGCCTCGGCATATACAATAGGTTTGAATGCGGAGCCTGTTTGCCTTTTGGCATAAAGCGCCCTGTTAAACTGCGTTTCTTTAAAGCTATAACCTCCTACCATGGCTCTTACATATCCATTTTTAGGGTCGATTGAAACCAGCGCCCCTTCGATAACATCCTTTTCTTCCAGGGAGAAGATTGGTATATGGTTTTTATCGTAGCCGTCAAATTTAACTAATATTTCATATCCGGGCTTTAGGACTTGGTTGACATTATTAATTGTTCTATAGGCAAAATAAACATAGCGTTCAAAACGGGATGCCCACCTCATATTGTTAACCGGAAGAATTCCCTTAAATCTCCCGACGGTAACATATGCAAGCTGGCCGTTTTGGGAAACTTGTGTAACAAAACCCTTGTAAATACTGCCGATATATAAATAATTTATCAGGCCCTTTGCCCTGTTAATTTTTTTAAGCATTTCACTATAGCTTAATTTTTTAACAGGACCTGTGTATCCATATTCGTGAGACAGTTTGGTAAGTTGGGGCTTAACGGCGGCATCTGCGTATTTTTGCACTCTCGCGCTTAAGGCGGCATAAATCTTAAGTCCGCCCTCTTTATAGACGGCTTTCCCATATCTATTTACAACCTGCTGCTTGATTAAAGCAAGATAATAAGGCGCAACTCCGTAATATGCAAAATAGTTATGAAATACGAGTTTTGTATTATATGCAGCTATAGCCTCAACCTTTGTAATGAACCCGTCTTTTACCATTTGATCCAAAACATATTTTTGCCTTCTTTTGGCATCCCTAAGGTGAACATAAGGGTTTAAAAAGGACGGCGCCTGCGGCAGCCCTCCGAGCATGGCGGATTGCGCAAGGTTGAGTTTCCATACCGGAACCCCAAAATACGTAAGGGAAGCCGCCTCTACGCCATATGCGTTGTTGCCCAGATATATCTGGTTAAGATAAATATCCAAAATATCGTTTTTTGATAAATGGTCGGCAATACGGTAAGCCAAAATAGCCTCCCTTAACTTCCAAATATATGTTCTTTCATAAGGAACAAGAAGGGTTTTTGCCACCTGTTGCGTTATTGTCGAACCGCCCTCGACGATGCGCCCCTCCATAAGATTAACCACGAAAGCCCTCGCGATTGCCTTAAAATCCAGCGGACCCTGATTATAAAAATTCTTATCCTCCGCCGCCAAAAAAGCCTCCCTGACCTGCAGAGGAATGTCCGAAAACGGAACGACCTCCCTGTTTACCGAACCTAGGTAGCCTACAAGTTTTCCACCGGAAGAATACACATAATTAACCTGCTGCGGATGATAGTCTTTAAGAGAAATAATATTTGGAACAGTGGATGAAAGCAAAAAATAGAGAACGGCTAAAACAAAGATAGGGGTAAGTATTAAGACAAAAATGGCCGTAACTACTGTCTTTAGTAAACTTTTTTTTGCCTTGTTAGATTTATTTTTATTTACCGATTTATCTGCCGGCATAAATTCACAACCAAAATGAAAAATGAAATTAAAAAATTAAGACATTTTTATATTATACAATATAAATTTTAAGTTTAAAAGTTTAAGGCGCTGAAACAATTATTTAACAGGTTTTTAAGGGCATAAACTATATATATCGTAACATCATAAATTTTTAGTCGAAATAGGATAAAATGTTATAATAAAACAATATAAAATAAAATGAAAACATAATAAACGTAAAATATATATTAAATATATTAACAGGATCTGCAATGAAAAATAGCTTGACATTATACTTAACCATAAGGTTTATAATGGTATTATATTTATAAAGTATAAAGAAAATTAGAAAAAGGAGAAAAGATGCCTTATAAAGTAGATACCGTAGCATTTTCAGGTCTTTTGAAATGGGAAGATGTCGAAAAGCTAATTAACGATGTCAAAAATTCAGGCTCATCATGGCATTATGTCTATACGCAGCTTGATGACGGAAAGGCTGAATTAGGCGCCGGCAAAGCCGCCGATTTTATAAGCGAAAGAATGGAGGAGATAAAAAGGTTAGACAAAATTTGCGGATGGTTTTATGTTCATACCAAAGAAAATCCTTCCATAATAAAGATTTATCATCCAAGAATGTCGGGCGGCGGCTGTTCGATATCCACCCCTCCGCCATGGATAATCGTTTCGATAGAAAAGCCTGAAGATATAGCCGAACTGGAATCATACAAACCCTTGGTAAAACCTGAAAAGAAAGGGGTATTTAAGCTGCCTGGATTCGGGCATTGCAATTAAAATAAAAAATTAAATAACATATATAATTTTTTAATTTTAACTATGAAAACTGCTCTTATCACAGGTTCGACAGACGGAATAGGCAAGCAGACGGCGATTATCCTTGCCAAAAAGGGCTTTTTTGTGTTAATACACGGAAGGAGCGGGGAAAAATGCAAGCAAACCGTGGATGAAATTGGCTCCGTAACTAAAAATAAAAACTTGGATTATTTTAATTACGACCTAATATCTTTAAAAGAGGTTCTTAACTTTTCCAACGAGGTTAAAAAGAGATACAATAATCTGGATGTCTTAATAAACAATGCTGGCGTTTATTTAAACGATTACACGCTTTCTCCCGAGGGCATAGAGGCAACATTGCAGATAAACTATCTTTCTATGTTTTTTCTGACATTAAATCTCATTCCCGTAATTAAACCGGAAAAATCAGAAGCCACGCGCATAATAAACGTAAGTTCTATGGCTCATTCCCCGGAAATGGATTTCGAAAACTTAATCAACACGGCAAAATATGGCGGACGCAAGGCATATAGCCTTTCCAAGCTCTGCGTTATTTATTTTACCATCGAATTAAGCGAAAGGCTTAAGGGTAAAAATATCACGGTAAACTGCCTTCATCCGGGAGTCATAAACACAAAACTTTTAAGGGCGGGATGGGGCGGGCTCGGCAAGTTTTTCAGCAGGGATGCGGGCGAAGGGGCAATTACGCCGGTTTATCTGGCAACCTCGGATGAGGTGGCAAATATTACGGGAAAATACTTCAGCGACCTTAAAATAGTGAAACCTAATCCCGTGAGCCACGATATAAATGCAAGAAAAAAATTGTGGCGGCTGAGCGAAGAATTAATAAGGCGAAATGGGTATGATGTGCGGGAACCGGATATATAAGATTAAAATGGCCATGAAAATCCTTATTTTTATATATTTAAATTAATTGCTTAAATAACCATCTTGATTTATTAATGTGTTATTCCATTTCTACCGGCACTAGAAAAAGCAAAAGTGGAAGCAGAAACAGAGGGCAACCCTTAAAATAAAAGTCTTCACCGGTGCGAGCGTACCGCTTTATGTCGATTTTAATATAAATTCTTTCAGGACTGCGGCATTATTGTTTATTTCGTCTTTCAGGCCGTATAGCAGGGTTATATTTTTACGGCTGGTTTTTAATAATCTGGATATTTCTGCCAGTGAATTACCGAAATAGGCTTCGCCGGAGGAATTATGGCCGCGGGTGTATTCCGAAAGTTCCCGTAAATACATTTTTTTAAATTCGTTAAAATCGATCGCCGCCGCATGAAACAGCTTTCTTAATTCGCTCGAAGGAGCGATGTCTTTAAACCAGAAGTCTATTTTGGCTTTTTCTTTGCTTATTCCCCTCGGCCAAAGCCTGTCAACTAATATTCTTATGCCGTCTTTATCCGAAGGTTCGTCGTAAATCCTTTTTATATTTACCATATGTCTTTGCCTCCTCAATATAATTATATAATTACATTACCTAAATATTTTCTATAAAAAGCATAAAACAGAGCGTCTAAGTCACCCTTTTCCATTACGGAAACCATTATTAAAAATACAGGCAGTTCCGTTTTATTAAAATCGTATGACCAAAAAAGAATCTTATTGAACGGTAAATTTTTAAGCCTATAATATTTTTAGAGGTTTTCATAAAAGCATGCATAGCTCGGTTAATTATATAATGATTTTATTTGCTTATCAATATGCGTCATAATTTTTGAATAGATATATGGTTAATGGTATAATGAAAAATAAGTCACTTTAACCTAATTAGTTATAAAGATAAAATGACCGAAGAGGAATTTATAAGTATTTTAAAAACGGGCGATTTTAAAGAAAGGTTTGACGCCGTAAGCAGGGTAAATCCCGCTTATCTCGTCCATGCCGCAACCGATAAAGACGAAAATATAAGGTATAAAGTTGCTTCAAGGATACCGGCTGAGAATTTAGCGCCTCTTATAAGCGACCCGTATAAAGAGATTCGTTTAATCGTTGCAAAAAGAATAGATGCGAAAGAACTGCCTAAAATGCTCAAAGATAAATCGTTCTGGGTAAGGCATGCCGTCGCCGAAAGAATAGACGAATCTGTTTTGCCTTCGCTTTTGGATGATAAAGAACCTATCGTTAGGATTAAAGTCGCCGAAAGAATAGACGAAAAATATTTAAAAGATATTATAAAAGACGGCGAAACATTGGTTAGAAAGGCAGTAGCAAAAAGAATACCTGCGGAATATCTTCCCTTAATGCAAAACGATGCAAGCGAAAGCGTTAGAAATATCGTTTCGGAAAGACTTAAGACATAAATCCTTTTAAAACATCCCGACTTATACCGTTACCGCACCTATGTAATGGACTTTAAGTGTTTTTTAGAACGGACTTTCAAGGATATAAGTTTTATTGTTTTTATATTGAAACAGGTAAAGGTTTTTTTTAAACCTGTTACCGCTTAAACGGCTGATGCCGCATACCCCTTTGTACGACTTAACGCTTAAAAGTGAACCGTAAAATGAAATACCGTTAACATCTTTGGCCGGCAAGTTTTGTAATTGCCCTATGCCTAAGGGCATAGGGCTGCCACCGCTAACCGCGGCCCGGCGGAGAGGAAATTTTTCCGCAGCTTTAATCAATATCCCCCCGATGTCGTATCCTTCGGCGCTAAGTATATTCGGCATTTCTCTGTAATATTTTTTATACGCCGCGTCGAATTTTTTAACGGCATTGTTGCCGCTATGCTTAAAAAACCCGTTTGGAAAAATCGCGTCTTGCATGTAAAATCCGTATTTTTCTATAAACAGTTTTGAATCAAACGAGCTCAGGCCAAATATTGGAAATCCCGTAATATTGTAATACATGAGCTGAGTTAAAATCAACTTAAGCTTTGAAGGAATTCCAATTACAAAAAGCCCTTTAAAGGGGATATGCGGCTTTACTTTTGTTATACCATGCATAAGATTGTAAGGGGTAATCCCGAGTTGCGCCTCTTCGGCTTTGGATATATGCCCTTTGCCGACATTATTAAACCGGACGATAGAATTGAAACTATAAAAAAAATCCGTTGTTTTGTCGGTATAAGCAGCTGCATTCAAAATGCTAATACCATACTTTATTGAAAAATGCCTTATATATGCGAGAAGTTTTTGCCCATAGCCGTCATAAGGATATATAACCGAAACGGAACTTATACCGTTATCCATGGCGTATTTAATTTCCGTTTTAATCTCCTGCTTTAAAGTCATACCGTAACTAAAGATATACGGCGAAACGTCTTCCTTGGTTACAAGCGGGGAAGGCGTTATTACTGGAATTTTAAATTTAACAGAATCAGAAGCAAAATATTTTAATTGACCCGCAAAAATCGGGCCTACCACGGCGCTTACCCCTTTTTTTGCCAAAGAGGCAAACACGTAGCCAATACTGGTTTTACCGGCATTGGCCGGTAAATTTACGATCATATATCTTATTTTTGAGCCGTTGGGATTATTTGAGCTAAGCAGTAAGCCGTTTATAAACTGTTTGCTAAAATATGCAAATCTTCCTTTGGCTGGAAGCACTGCGGCAATTTTTATTGTACCGCCTTTGCCCGGCATGTTTTTATTATAAATTGTATTGCCGTAAGACAACGGAAGTGCAATGACAACAAAGAATAAAAATGCCATAACAGCAAAACAAATTAGCAAAAACCGGGATAATTCATTGTTTCCCTTTATAAAAATAAAATCCGTTATCATGTTTATAAACAAAAAAGCATTTTAATTTTTTTTATTTTATCATATTATTTGAATAAGTTACAGATGATTCCAAGTTTAACCGGTATTACTTATATGCCCCGGTGTGCCTATGACAGATGCAAAAGATTATAAGCCGGCTCCGGCTTGCGTTAACGAAAGCTTATCATATATTAATTACAGGATTATTCTGAAAGCTAAGGCGGAGGGAGTATATAAAAAAACCCTGAATAATTACGGAACGACTGAGGATAATTTTAAAAATTCCGAATGCTACCATAAATTTATAAAAAAAGCCCTGAATGAGATTTCTATATTGGATAAATACTGCATAAAACCTATTAAAACAACCTGCCTAATAAAAAATTACGAGGGTAAACCCTCTGCTCCCGCTCTTCCGCAATTTTTGCATATTTATAGCCCTCATAACAATTTTGATATAAACATCACAAGCATAAAATCGGCCGGGGGCTTATTTTTAACCTCGTCTAGATTTAAAGATGCTAAAATTTACAAGCCGAATAACGATATATTAAAAAATTTTAAGGATTATTATTATAGTAATGATAGAGCAAAAACCGATTTTATTTGCGTTGGAATAAACAGCGAAGCCGAAATGGAATTTATAGAAAAATCCGACGGCTCTTCGCCGCCGGTAATCTTGCCGCATTATTCGCTGCTTAATTCCAATACTGCAAATAGACTATCGTTAGCTTCAAATTTTGATTTTAAAAACATTCTGCAACTTTCCGCGTTAGACCCGTTTTGTAGAACTTCAAAGTACGGATTTACCCTTAGAAACAGCCTTGCCTTTCATTTATCGAAAGAGATGGCTATATTTTATCTATCGGAAAAGAGTTCGTTGTTAAGTATTATAAAAAAATTTAAGGATGCGGGTAAACCGGTAAAAATATTTGGAGGGGAATGCCATGCCAAAGATATTCGTAAGAACTTAACCCGGACTGATGACAATGCGGCTAAAAATAGAACGGAATGCAACCCTATTCAAAAATTTATATTAAAAACTTTAGAAAAAGAAAATATAACTATTGACAATTTAATCAAACTGAGCAATATTAAATTTAACGTTAATTCAAATGAAATTCTTAAGAATATTTCGATACTCGAGATAAATTCGGAAATAGGAAGATTTCCCGGCGGAATTATTAAAAAATTAAAATCAACAAAATAATGTAAATAACCAAAAATACCAAACCTGTATGAAAAATCTTGTACTTGTGGAATCTCCATCGAAAGCGCATACCATAAATAAATATCTGGGCGATGGTTTTATAGTTAAGGCTACGGTTGGACATATTAAAAATTTACCCAAAAATACCCTTGGCGTAGATATAAAAAATAACTTTGAACCCAAATATGAAATTATAAAGGGCAAAGAAAAGACCATCGAGGAAATTAAAAAAATAGCAAAAAATGTGGAAAATGTATATCTTGCGCCGGACCCGGATAGGGAAGGCGAAGCTATAGCATGGAATATCAAAGAGGTTATCGATACCATTAAGGGTAAAAAACCGGACGTGAAAAGAGTGCTTTTTAATGAAATAACAAAAGACGCCGTCAAAAACGCTATAAAAAACCCCATTTCCTTGAACGAGGCTATGTATGAATCCCAAAAAGCAAGAAGAATTTTGGACAGGCTCGTCGGTTATAATCTTAGCCCGTTTTTATGGGAAAAGGTGCGCAGGGGGCTTTCGGCGGGCAGGGTTCAATCGGTTGCTTTATATTTGATTGTCGAAAGAGAAAAGGAAATAAAGAACTTTAAAAAAGAGGAGTTTTGGACGGTAACGGCGCTTTTTGATATAAAGGGCAAGAAAATTAATGAAATTGGAAGCTGGGTCCGGAACGGCTCAAAAATAGATGGCAAAACCATAAGTATAGAGGGCGAGCTCGTTAAAATCAACGGAAAAGAACCTAAAATAAAAAACGAGGAAGGGGCTTCCGGATTAAAAAAAAACCTATTAAAAACCTATAATTATCAAATAGACGAAATAGGCAAAAAACAATTTTCCAGAAAACCGCCCCTTCCCTTTATTACAAGTACGCTACAGCAGGAAGCCGCTAAAATTTTAAGATTTCCGGTTAAAAAAACAATGTTCATAGCCCAGAAGCTTTATGAAGGGGTAGAGTTGGGGGTGGTGGAAGGAGCAGGCAGCAAACCCTTGGGACCTATCGGTCTTATAACTTATATGAGGACGGATTCAACAAGAATATCCGAGGCATCCGTTGCGACAGCTAAAAAATTTATAGAAAATTCATTCGGCAAAGAATATTTAAACAAAAACGGAATTAACAAAAGGAAAGAGAAAGTAGGAAAGATACAGGATGCGCACGAAGCGATAAGGCCTGCCAATGTTTTATTGACGCCTAAAAAAATTAAAGAATACCTAAGCCACGATGAATATAAACTATATAATCTAATATGGGCTTATTTCTTAGCTTCGTTTATGAGCGAAAGCATATACGACCAATATAGTATAATTATACAGGGCAATTACAACGAACCGCAAACCGGTAAAAATAATATATATACTTTTAAAATGACTGAGAGTGTCTTAAATTTTGACGGATTCCAAAAAGTAATAAATGAACCTGTAACAGGTGCAGCCAATAAAGAGGGTGAAGAAGAATCCCGCGACAAGCCTATATTAAAAATTTTTGCGCTTCTCGCAAAAGGCGATCCTGCCGATATAAAAAGGGTTGACACCTTTCAACATTTTACTTCCCCTCCTTCAAGATATACCGAGGCAACTTTAGTAAAAGCCTTAGATGAAAATGGCATCGGAAGGCCGTCCACATATCAAAGCATCATAGCGAATATAAAAACTAAGGATTATGTGGCTATGACGACAGAATCTGCAGGCATTTCAAAAAGAGGCGGTTCCACGCTAAAGTTTAAACCGACCGAGCTGGGCATGATAGTTTCCGATACTTTAAAGGCGGGTTTTTCTGATATCGTGGATTTAAAATTTACGGCAAATATGGAATCGAAGCTTGATGGAATCGAAAATGGAATTACGAGCAGAAAGGAGCTCCTGACAAATTTTTATAATCAATTTATGAAAAGCTTTGGGGAAGCCAAAATAAACATTAAAAACATAAAGGGTGCTTCGGAGCCCACAGATATAATTTGCGAGAAATGCGGAAAACCGATGGTGGTAAAGATGGGCAGGTTTGGCAGATTTCTTGCGTGCAGCGGATACCCCGAATGTAAAAACACTAAAGAGATTCCAAAAGAAAATATAGAAGAAAATATAGAAAATAACACCGGAACGGATGAGACCGGCGAAGTATGCGAGAAATGCGGAAAACCGATGGTAGTAAAGATGGGCAGATTTGGCAGATTTCTTGCGTGCAGCGGATACCCCGAATGTAAAAATATAAAACCTGTGCCCGCTAAACATAATAAATCCAAAATTGAGTGTCCGACCGGCTGCGGAGGTTATTTGGTAGAAAAACGAACAAAAAAGGGCAGGAAATTTTACGGCTGCTCAAATTATCCAAAATGCAATTATGCAACATGGGCATTGCCAAAAACAGCAAGTGCATCTTCGGAATAATCATAAAATAACACGACAAGCTCTCCTTGTAGGCGGAATAGGGGTTATATTCCCGGATTTTCATATATCATTTATATATCAAATGATATTCCTTTAATAGCGGGATTAATTTTTGAACGGGCAGTCCTAAAACATTTTCAAAAGAGCCTGCGTATGACTCCGCAATCCCGTCATCATCCTGAATGCCATAACTTCCTGCCTTATCAAACGGGGGATATTTATTTAAATAATCCATTATTTCATTCTTATTTAACGGCCTTACCTTAACAAAGGTTTTATCATAAGCGGTTTTATAGATGTTTTTAAGTTTGTTGATTAAGCTGATACCCGTATAGACCTCATGAGTTTTACCGGAAAGTTCTTTTATCGTATTGAGGGCATCGTCAAAGCCTTTAGGTTTACCGTAAACCGTTCCGTTTAGATATATAACGGTATCGGAGCCTATAATAAAGTTGCCCGGGTAGTCTTCCTGCAAACTTTCCGCCTTCTTTAATGCCAAATCGCAGGCAAAACGGCCGATAGTCGCACTTCCTTTAAATCTGTCAAATCCATTAAACGATGGCTCTACTTTAAGTTTATGGCCTACGGCAACAAAATCTATCCCCGCTTTTTTTAGCAGAAAAATCCTTCTTTCCGAAGAGGATGCCAATATTATAGGTTCCTTAGAATATTCCACTCTAAATTAGTTTGTTATTCGGGTTTGGTTTTTCGGCGGTCTGTTTCCAAATATTATAGTTCCAAGCCGTATTATAGTTGCACCCTCTTCGATAGCCACCTCAAAATCGCCCGATGTCCCCATCGAAAGGGTTGACAACTTTGCTTTATAAATGTTTTTATCGTTTATATCCTTAATAAGTTCTCTTAAAGACTTAAAATATTTTCTATTATTTTTTTCTAACGGGGGCATCACCATAAGACCTTTCAGACTCAACCCCTGAAATTTATTGATTTCTTTAACCAGATTATATGCTTCGTCAATCGTTGCGCCATTTTTGGTTTTTTCGCCGGCAAGGTTTACCTCGATTAAAATATTCGTAACGATGTTTTGGGAAATAGAATGTTTTTCAATGGTTTTTGCAAGCAAGACGCTGTCAACGGAATGAATTAAACCAACCTTTCCCGTTATATATTTAACCTTATTTTTTTGAAGATGCCCTATTATATGCCAGCTGATATCTTTGTAATCGACAAGGGATTCAATCTTCGGCAAAAATTCCTGGACATAGTTTTCTCCAAAGACCTTTATGCCGTTATTAAAGGCTTCCAGAATCTCTTTCGGACTCCTTGTTTTAGACGCCGCTAAAATTGTTATATCCGAAAGGCCGCGGCCGCTTTTTGCGGCGGCGGCCTTCACTTTTTCATTTATATTGTTTATATTATCCGATATTACAGAGGAAGAACCCGGCATTTAAGGTTATCGACTTTTAAATAAATGATGTTATACTGTTATATGTAATAAATTATAAGCCAATTGACTAACAAATCTTGCCATAAACAAATCAAACCTTAATCCGGTTTAAACTAGTCCTTTCGCCCTTAAATATGCGGCATTTACTGCGGAGTCAAGAATATATTTAATCCTTCCCTCCTCAAGTTTTGCAAGACCGTAAGCGGTTGTTCCCCCGGGAGACGTTACCATATCCCTGAGGTCTTTCGTGGAGGTTTTCGAAAATTCCGCACTGTTTAACAGGTCAGCCGAACCCAAAAGCGTTTGAAACACCAAAGTCTTTGCCGCATCCCTTGGAAGGCCCAGCTTAACACCGGCCTCAATAAGCCCTTCGGCAATTAAAAAAATATAAGCGGGGCCGCTCCCGCTTAAAGCGGTTACGGCATCAAAATATTTCTCATCGATAACCAAAACCTTTGAAGACATCTCTATTATTTCGGTTGCTATTTTTATATCTTCATTTAAGACATAATTATTATAACACATCGCGCTCATCCCCTTTCCAACCAAAGAGTTTATGTTCGGCATAACTCTAAATATTTTTACCGGGGAAACGTTTTTTAGCGTTCGGTTGAAAACCTCTTCCATGAAACCGACCTTAATCCCGCCCGCGATAGAAATAAATATAGGAAAATCATTATTGTCTTTGAAATTATTTAGGGCCTGCACGGAAACCCCGATCACACTTTCCACGGAAAAGGGTTTAACGGCAATAAAGACTATATCGCAATTTTCAACAATCTCTCCTATGCTATTTAGTGAATTTACCCTTAAAGTACCGCTTACAAAATTAACCCTCTCAACGTCGGTATCATAAATCAAAATTTCCATATCAGGCTTTACGCTAACCATCCCTTTAATAAGTCCGTAAGCCATATTCCCTGCGCCTATAAAACCTATAACCCTGTTTGCTGGTGACATTTCCCCCTCCCGCTAATTTACGAAGTTATTTATAAACCTGCCGCACATTTTAAAGTTAAAGCCGCCTTCAAAATCATCTCCCGCTTTAAAGTATTATATCACTAAATCAGGTATGATTTTTACAATTTAATCTTATCGGCTATAAAGCCGATTGGAAGAGACCCTGCGCCGAACAAAAAAGGTATATCCCGGCAACGGTTCCTAGTATTTACATATAAAAGAAACATCTAAATATTCTCTGCTATCGGATTAGGGAAGTAAATTAAGTAAACGGGGTAATTTTAAATAATAATATAATATGCTATAATCTTATCTATTACGGGATTAGGAGGGGGATATTTTTTTATATTATGGAAGATATTGCAAAAATAAAACCCGGCAAACTAAATTTGCATGCCAGCGTCGAACATGCCGGATATAACCACCCAAGTGCAGATTACGCCCATTCCCATTCGTTAAATTTAAACGCCGAGTCTTTTAGATCCGAAAGGAACTTAAAGATTGCCTTTTTCCTTACTATTTTTATACTGATTACGGAATTCAGCGGGGCGCTTATTTCAAAAAGTATGGCGTTATACTCGGATTCCGGCCATATTTTAGTCGATGCGTCATCTCTTCTTCTGGCATGGTTTGCCCAGATGCAGGTAAGAAAAACGCCCACCGAAAAAAATACGTACGGCTACCACAGAATGGGAATACTTGCAGCGCTTTTTAACTCGTCCTTGCTTTTAGTGATATCTTTAATATTGATTTATGAAAGCTACTTTAGGCTTGTCCATCCGGAAATAATTAATTCGGAAATTATGATTATTTTCCCTTTAATAAGCCTTGTTGTAAACATTATAATAGGTATGAGAATTCATAAAGATATTCATAGCAACTTAAATCTTAAAAGCTCCTTTTTCCACATACTGGGAGATTCCTTGATTTCAATTTCGATTATAGCCGCCGGAATAATTATTTATTTTACAAAATTTTATTACATAGACCCGATAATAAGTTTAATAGTCTCGCCGATTATTGCAATAGGCGCGTTCTCCGTCATAAATGAAACCATAAATATATTACTGGAAGGCGTTCCAAAAGAGATTGACTTTGCAATGGTTAAAGATGAGATACTTAAAACCCGGGGCGTAAAAAACGTCCACGACCTCCATATATGGAGCATGTCAAAATCTTTTAGACTGTTGAGCGCGCATATTCTCGTGGAGAAAAGCGTCGTCAAATCATCCGATATATGCTGTATTATCAATAACATCCAAGGTACGCTAGAAAAAAAATTCAACATAAATCATGTCGTTATTCAGCCCGAATTTGATGCTTGCGATATGACAAACAGTTTTTGCGTCCATCAAAATCCATAATGTTTATAATCCCGGTTTACTTTTTACTTGAAATAATTTTTTAAATGTGTATAATGTTTATAATGCTAAACCTAAAGAGAATATTTTATTGATGAGGTTTATAACATCCGACGAAATATCAAACGCCGTTAAAAATTTAATTATTAATTCAAGCATTAGCTTGCCCGAAGATACCTATAAAAGCCTAAAATGGGCTTTTGAAAAAGAAATTTCCGAATCCGGAAAAACCGTATTAGGTCAGATACTGCTGAACGCAGAGGTTGCAAGATTAGAAAAAAAACCGCTATGTCAAGATACTGGGCTTGCCGTATTCTTTGTGGAAATCGGGATGGATGTCGCCTTTAAAGATAAAAATTTAACGGATGCTATAAACGAGGGCACAAGATTGGGTTATGCAGAGGGGTTCTTAAGAAAGTCTACTTGCGACCCTCTGACAAGAAAAAATATCGGAGACAATACGCCGGCAATAATACATTATGAATTTGCAGGTGGCGATAAACTCAGGATAATGTACGCCGCCAAAGGCGGGGGAAGCGAAAATATGAGTGGAATTAAGATGATGCGTCCTTCGGACGGAAAAGACGGTATTATGGATTTTGTCGTTCAAATAATGCAGGCGGCGGGACCAAACCCTTGTCCTCCCAATATTATAGGGGTCGGCATAGGCGGAAATTTTGAAAGGTCTGCCGTTCTTGCAAAAAAATCCCTTTTTAGAAAATTGGGAGAGAGAAATAGCGACCCTGAATTAGGTGAAATGGAAAAAGTCATATTGGATAGAATAAATAACATCGGAACCGGACCTATGGGTTTTGGGGGGATTTGCACGGCGCTTGGGGTTCATATCATTAAAGAACCCTGCCATATCGCAAGTCTTCCCGTTGCCGTTAACATCGAATGCCATTCGCACAGGCATGCCGAAATAACGATATAAGATAAACTGCTATATTTTTGTATCGCTTGCATTTTCACATTATTAAGTATTAATTTTGTATTAATTTTAAGCATTAATTTATTTATATTAATTAATTATTAATTATAATATCATTTCATATCAGGCAAATGGGCATTAAAAAAATAACCACACCCCTTACGGACAATGCAATATTGGGTTTAAAAACGGGCGACGAGGTTTTAATCAGCGGGTTGATTTATGCCGCAAGGGATCAGGCTCATTTCAGGTTAGTCAACCTAATAGAGAAAAACAATCCATTGCCGTTCGATATTCAGGGGCAGGTTATTTACTATGTCGGGCCTACCCCTGAAAAACCCGGCGATGTAATCGGTTCGGCAGGTCCCACGACAAGCTACAGAATGGATAAATATGCCCCCGCCTTAATTAAGCTCGGCTTAAAGGGTATGATAGGCAAGGGCAAAAGATCCGGTGAGGTAAAAGACGCTATTAAAAAATATAAGGCTGTATATTTCGGCGCCATCGGCGGGGCAGGGGCTTTAATTTCCAAAACCATTAAGTCCAGCAGGATTATCGCATATGAAGACCTTTTATCCGAAGCCGTCCGCGAGCTTATAGTCGAAGATTTTCCCGCTATCGTCGTAAACGATGTATATGGTGGAGACCTTTACGAAGAGGGCAGGCGAAAGTACGAAAATAAATACGCTATTGCGGTATAAAATATTCATTAAGCGCCGGACTGAAGCACATGCCTTGGAATGACAACCGGTTTTATTTCTGGAATATATTAAACATTAACTTATAAACGGATTATTGTTTATGGATATTCATGAATATCAGGCAAAGGAGATTTTAAATAATCACAATATTAAGACTCTCAGGTCAATCTTATGCCGCAACCCCGAAGATGCATATAAAGCCTATCAAACATTATCGTCTCCGGTCGTTGCCGTAAAAGCGCAGGTTCATGCGGGAGGCAGGGGTAAGGCGGGCGGCGTTAAGATTGCAAAATCTGCCGACGAAACCAAATCTATTGCCGGAAAAATGATCGGCATGACTTTGGTTACCGCTCAAACGGGGAAAGAAGGTAAAATAGTCCGGAAGGTCCTTATCGAAGAGGGTGCCCAAATAATTAAAGAGTACTATTTGTCTCTTACGATAGATAGAAAAACCTCGTCTATTGCTTTTGTCCTTAGCGCCGAAGGCGGCATGGAAATTGAAGAGGTGTCTAAGCGTACCCCTGAAAAGATTTTAACCGTATTAATAAATCCATCGCACGGTTTGAAATCTTTTCACGCACTTAAAATGTTTTTATTTTTCGGCATTGAAAAAACCCTTTATGGCGACTTTTCTGACCTTATAAGCCTCTTATACGATTCATTTATCAAAGAAGATATGTCCATGCTTGAAATTAATCCGTTAATATTAACCAGTACAAATACCTTTATTCCTTTGGATGCAAAGATTATATTAGACGATAACGCATCTATGAGGCATCCTTATTTTAACGATTTTATCGATGAGGATGAAGAAGAGCCGCTGGAAGTGAAGGCGAAAAGCGTCGGGCTTAACTATATTAAATTAGACGGAAACGTCGGATGTATGGTAAACGGAGCAGGGCTTGCCATGGCTACGATGGATACGATTAAGGAGTTTGGCGCAACGCCTGCCAACTTTCTCGATGTTGGCGGAACTGCGGATAGCAAAAGGGTTGAAACGGCATTTAATATTCTTTTGGCCGATAAAAATGTTAAGGGAATATTTATAAATATATTCGGCGGAATCGTCAAGTGCGATATGGTTGCGGAAGGGGTTATTGCCGCAGCTAAAAATATAGGGTTAAAACTGCCTGTCGTCGTCAGGCTTGAGGGCACAAATGCCGGTACTGCGGCAAAATTAATCGAAGGTTCGGAAATGAATTTTATAGTAGGAAAAAGTTTAGCGGACGGTGCAAAAAAGATTTCCGATATCGTAAACGGATAATTTGAAATTATAAAAATGCGGCATAATGCGGTACAATGTTAAGGGTATAAAATATGGGCATTCTTGTAAATAAAAATACTAATGTTTTGGTTCAGGGAATTACGGGCAGGGAGGGGTCGTTTCATGCCTTAAAATGCATTGAGTATGGCACAAACATCATAGCAGGCGTTACCCCCTTTAAAGGTAAAACGCTTTTTAATAACTCCGTTCCCGTTTACAATACAATAGCGGAAGCCAAAAAAGAGCACAGAATAGACGCTACGATGATTTTTGTCCCTGCAGGTTTTGCCGCATCAAGCATAATCGAGGCAATCGAGGCTGAAATTCCGCTCATAGTTTGCATAACCGAAGGCATACCTGTAATAGATATGTTAAATGTCAAGGCTGCGTTAAACTGTTCGAAATCTACAATGATTGGCCCCAACTGCCCTGGAATTATTACGGCGGATGAGTGTAAAATCGGCATTATGCCGGGCTTTATCCATAAAAAAGGCCGGGTCGGGGTTTTATCGAGAAGCGGAACATTAACTTATGAAGCGGTAAATCAGCTTACAAAGGCAGGGCTCGGTGAAACCACCTGCATTGGTATCGGCGGCGACCCCATAATAGGCTCCCATTTTATTACATTTTTAAAAATGTTTGAGGATGACCCTGAAACAAAGGCCATCGTTATGATAGGGGAGATTGGCGGAACGGCGGAGGAAGAGGCTTCCGAGTTTATCAAAAAAAACATGAAAAAGCCGGTAATAGGTTTTATTGCGGGGAAAACTGCTCCCGCCGGTAAAAGAATGGGGCATGCGGGCGCAATAATTTCCGGCGGCGTCGGTACGGCATCCGAAAAACTTAAGGCAATGGAAAAAAACGGGGTTTTTATCGCCGATAATCCGTCCGTTATTGCCGAAACCGTAAAAAAAGCTTCAAATTTATAAGGTTAATGTTATTTCTAAATTAATTAATATTTTAGCAGGAGGCTAATGTGCTTGAAAAAGATAACAAAAATTCAAATAACACAACGGTTACTCTCTCGAACTATAATGTCTGCGAAGGCATTGAAACGGAAATCAAAACAATAAATAACCTTACCATTAAAGAAGTCTCCGGAATAGGTAAAAAGGGCGAGGTTAAAATCGATATCATAGTCAATTACTGCAAAGGGTGTGAGCTTTGCGTCGCTTTCTGCCCCGAAGATGTTCTTATTATGAATAAAGAGGTGGCAGAGGTTGTTGACATTTCAAAATGCACTAAATGCAATATCTGCGAATATCTCTGCCCGGATTTTTCAATTATCGTAGAATAAGACAAATAAATAATAAATAAATAGCTAATAACGGAGGAATAAGATAAAAATGACCAAAAATATAAAACTTATGCAAGGGAATGAAGCAATTGCCGAAGGCGCTGTTATAGCAGGATGTGATTTTTTTGCCGGTTATCCGATAACCCCGTCTTCGGAAGTTATGGAAGTTTTGTCTAATAAACTTCCAAAAATCGGTAAGGCATTTATTCAAATGGAGGATGAGATTGCCGCGCTTGGCGCTGTTTTAGGCGCCGCGCTTGGCGGCGCAAAGGCTATTACCGCTTCGTCAGGTCCGGGGATGTCCTTGAAGCAGGAGCATATCGGATATGCCTCAATGTGCGAGATTCCTTGCGTCATTGTCAACGTTATGAGGGGCGGTCCGTCCACGGGCTTACCAACCCTTCCTGCTCAAGGCGATGTTATGCAGGCAAAATGGGGGACGCATGGAGATCATGCCATTATTGCCATCACTCCTTCAAGCGTAAACGAGTCTCTTTATGAAACTATCCGGGCTTTTAATCTTGCCATAAAATATAGGACGCCCGTTCTTATTTTAACGGATGAAATAATCGGTCATATGAGGGAAAGGGTTGTCGTTCCCGATAAAAACGATGTTGACATCATAGATGTCAAATTGCCGGATGTTCCGCCAGAAAAGTATAATCCGTATAACTATACAAGCGGAAAGGTAACCCCCTTGGCGCCAATGGGGGAGGGATACCGTTATCATGTTACGGGGCTTATTCACGGAGAAACGGGCTTCCCGTCCCAAAGAACCGATGTCATCCAAAATGCTCAAAACTGGCTTATGGATAAGATATATAAAAATATTAAAGATATTGAAAAGTTTGAAGAATTTCAAACAGAGGATGCGGAAATTCTTATAGTAGCTTACGGTTCAACGTCCCGCTCCACGCGTCAGGCTATTATGATGGCAAGAAGCGCCGGTATAAAGGCAGGCATGTTCAGGCCTATTACTATTTGGCCTTTTCCTGAGGAACAGATTTCCAATCTTTCAAAAAGAATTAGAAAAATCTTGGTTCCGGAAATGAATATGGGGCAAATAATTTTTGAAGTTCAAAGAAACGCTTGCGGAAGCCAGGTGTATGGGCTTAATATTGTAAACGGCGAACCCATTGCGCCCGATCAAATTTATACCAAAATAAAAGAAATTGCCGGTCTTTAATTAACCTGATTTTATTTTAGAGGAGATATAAAAATGATAAAAACAAAGTTCAACTATGACAAATATTTGCGAAAAAACACATTGCCCCATATATGGTGCCCCGGCTGCGGAGACGGAATTATTTTAAAATCACTTTTAAGAGCCATAGATAAATGCGGTTATTCTAAAGATGAAATTGTCATTACTTCTGGCATAGGATGTGCTTCCAGGCTTCCCGGTTATGTCGATTTTAACACGATACACACAACCCACGGAAGAGCGCTAACATTTGCAATCGGGATAAAGATGTTTAAGCCGAGACTTAAGGTGATTACGGTATCGGGGGACGGCGATGCCTTGGCTATAGGCGGAAATCACTTTATACACGCCGCAAGAAGAAATATCGACATCACTTTAATTGTTTTTAATAATTACACGTACGGAATGACGGGCGGACAGTATTCTCCTACTCAGCCTCGGGGCAGCTATTCCACTACAACGCCTTTCGGAAATATCGAGCCGCCCTTTGACGTATGTAATTTAGCGCAGGCTGCTGGGGCAACATGGGTCGGCAGGTCAACCTCATATCATGCCGTTCAACTTGAAAAATTTATAGTGGATGCTTTAAATCATACCGGATTTTCCGTTCTCGACGTTATCACTAACTGCCATATTTCGTACGGAAGGAGAAATAAGATGAAGTCTCCGGTAGAAATGGTTAAATATCAAAAGGAAAAGGCTATTCCTGCAAGGTCCTCTCAAAATATGTCTCCGGAAGATTTGGCAGGCAGGTTTAAAACGGGCATTTTATTCGAAAAAAAGGATATGCCGGAATTTTGTTCGGAATATCGTAAGGAATTAGAAATAGCAAAAACAAAATAATAAATTTAATATTTTACAAAAAGGGGATAATTTAATATGAGCGATAGGACTGAATTCAGATTTTCAGGTTCGGGCGGCCAGGGTTTAATACTTGCGGGAATTATATTGGCCGATGCCGCCGCAATTTACGAAAATAAAAATGCCGTTCAAACCCAATCTTACGGTCCCGAGGCAAGGGGTGGATCAAGTAAATCCGAGGTTATTGTATCGGACAGCCCGATCGAATACCCGAAGGCGACAAAGGTTGACTATATGGTTGCTTTGACTCAGGAGGCCTTCAATAAATATATAAATGATATTAAAGATGACGGCATTGTAATTGCGGACAAAGAACTTGTAACAGATTTTTCAAATGCCAAGGGTAAGCTTTATATAATTGATATGGTTAAATCCGCAAGGGAAGAATTGGGAAAACTCTTGGGGTTAAACATAATCGCTCTTGGCATATTGGTTGAAATATCAGGTATAGTTTCCCACGAGTCCATCGAACAGGCATTGATGAAAAGGGTGCCCAAGGGTTTCGAAGATTATAATAAAAAGGCCCTGGAAATCGGTTTCAAGCTTGCAAAAGAAATTAAAAATAATAAATAAACTTTTGGATTTGTAAAAAAGGAGCACATAAATGATCGAGCGAACGCTTTCGATTATAAAACCTGACGGTGTAAAAACAGGGCTAACCGGAAAAATTATTCAATTATTCGAGGAAAACGGTTTTGAGATAAAAGCTGTAAAAAAAGTTCGTCTTTCGAAAAGCGAGGCTGAGGGTTTTTACTACGTCCATAAAGAACGTCCTTTTTTTGACAGCTTAGTTTCCTTTATGACGGAAGGACCGATTGTGCTTATCGTGCTATCCGCAGAAAATGCCATTCTAAAAAACCGCGAGTTAATGGGGGCGACAAACCCGAAAGACGCAAAGGAAGGAACTATCAGGAAAATGTATGCCGAAAGCATCGAAAGAAATGTGGTGCACGGCTCCGATTCTTTGGCATCCGCAAGATTTGAAATTCCTTATTTTTTTAACGTATTCGAAATTTTATAATTTTAATGTTTTCAGGACAGGATATAGACGGCATAATAAAACTTTTTAAAAAAAATTACGGGGAGCTAAAGCCTTTTTTGAGCTTCGCCAACGCATTTCAGCTTTTAATAGCGGTGGTTCTTTCCGCTCAGTGCACCGATAAACGTGTTAATATAATTACTCAGGATTTATTTAAACACTATATTAAGCCGTCCGACCTTGCTAAAAAAAATTTAAAAGATTTCGAAGAAGAGATTAAAACCTGCGGTATGTTTCATAATAAGGCAAAAAACCTTATTGAAACCTCAAGGATACTTGCGGAAAATTTTAACAACGAAGTCCCCAAGGATTTTGATTCGCTGATAAGCCTTCCCGGCATTGGAAGAAAATCTGCCAACGTTATACTCGGAACATATTTCAATGAACAAAGATTGCCGGTGGATACGCACGTATTCCGGGTTGCGAACCGAATAGGGCTTGCTAAAGCAAAAACCCCGGAAAAAACGGAGGACAACCTTACGGCGATAATTCCTCCAAATTTATGGATGAAAATGCACCGCTGGCTTATTTATCATGGAAGAACATACTGCACTGCCAAAAATCCAAAATGTTACGAATGTTTTTTGAATGATTACTGCCTTTATTACAATTATAAGTCTAAAAATTTGTGATATTAATCATAAAAATTAAAAGATTAACTTGATATAATAAATCCCAAATGAGCCCGATAATAAAATATTTTACCATAGCCTCTTTATTATACCTGATTGTCGGGACGGGTCTCGGCTTGATTATGGCAATTTATCCCCCGTGGGTTAACTATTTGCTTTTAGCCCATGTTCATTTTCTTTTATTAGGATTCATCGCCATGATGATATATTCGGTGGGTTACCATGTTTTACCAAGGTTTAGCGGCTTTAATCTTTATAGCGAAATACTTGTAGCGATTCAATTTTACCTTGCCAATATAGGTCTAATTGGCATGTCTTTGACATGGATTATTTCAAAAGATGCTGCCTTCGGATTTTATTCGATTTTAGCCCTCGGCCTTTTTGCCTTCATAGAGTTTTCAGGTATCTGTATTTTTGTTTTTAATAATGTTATGACGTTATCCGGCAAGGGAGGGCGCATAGCGGCATAAAATTATTTTAATCGTAAAACTTTATGGAGTTGTATTCCCAGCCTTACGTTTAATTCATCTTTTAATATTTTTAATGCCAGGTCTGTCGAGGACATAACGGCTTCAACCGCAGAAAATATTATCTTTTTTGTCCTTAAATCTCCGGTTTTTAAAAAATCTTTTGCAAATTCGTAGTCCTCATCCGTTCCTATGACAAACTTCAATTCATCTATCGCGGTGATATAATCTAAGTTTTTATAATTATTTTTATGAGAAAACCCGCTTGAAGGGCATTTTATATCGACAATTTTAATAATTTCCCTTGGAACATTTCTTATGTCCAATGTTCCGTTGGTTTCCAATAAAATTACATAGTTTAGTTTAATCAGTTCGTCAAATAAATCATATACGGCTTCCTGAAGTAAGGGCTCGCCGCCGGTAACCTCCGTAAGCCTTATTTTTCCGCCCATCGTGCGCAAAATGCTTATAATTTCGCTTATATTGAATTTTTTAGAGTTTTCGGTTGTTAAAGCCTCTTCGGTATCGCAATAAGAACATTTAAGGTTGCATCCGGCAAGCCTTATAAACTTGCAAGGATAACCCGCAAAAGAGGACTCCCCCTGGATACTATAAAAAACCTCATTTATAAATAACATTTTGGTTTGCCTGTCTGTAAAATTAGCCCTTAAATTTTCTTTCATTTGAATATTTTAAAAAATTATTATATAATTCCATATAGAGGATAAAAGATGTTTGGAATAGGAACACCCGAAATACTTATTATTATCGTGGTTGCTTTATTAATATTCGGCCCATCGAAACTTCCGGAGCTTGGCAAAACCCTCGGCAAGGGTATCAGGGAATTTAAAAAAGCCTCAACCGGCTTAAGGGGTCAAATGAACCCCTTAAACGAGGAAGAACATAATGCCGATTACACCAGTTCCGCACCACCCGACCTCATCGAAGAAAAAGCCGGTAAAAAACCGGCAAAAAGAAAAACAACCAGGAAGGCGGCACCTGCATCTATAAACAAGACCGCAACAATAAGACCTAAAAAAAGACCTAAAAAACCTAAAACAACCGTCGCCCAAAAAACAAAAACTAAAACCGCCAAACAAAAATAGGGGTAGTTTTTTACGGTATAAAAGGCAAAAACTAAAGCTAAATATTCTGCTAAATATCTAGATTTACCACATTTAAGGCGTTACTCTCGATAAACTTGCGCCTCGGCTCAACCTTATCGCCCATTAAAATGTCAAACATGCCGTCGGCCTCCACAAGGTCGTTTATATTAACCTTTCTTAGTGTCCTTGTCTCTTTGTTCATAGTTGTTTGCCAGAGCTGCTCCGGATTCATTTCTCCAAGACCTTTATACCTTTGAATGGAAATATTTTGAGGAATTTTTGATTTAACAATATCATAAAATTCATTCATATCTTTTGCGTCAAATTTCCTGGATTCCGCTGTAACAGTTAAATTGGAAAAATCCAATGATTTTATCTCTTTGTTCAAATTATAAATGGTTTTGTAGTCGACGGAGTCCAAAAATTTTTTATCTATATAAGTAGGGGGGGTAAAGTTGTTGTATTGAACTAATATCTTATGGTAGTCCTCAAAATCGGCATCATTGGTTATGCTTATATCGGCATCTTCGCCTTTAAAAAAATTAATTAACCGGGCTAATTTGCCCGGGGGTTTTGAATTACCTATTAATAAATCACCGGGCATAAAATCATTGTCTATCAGATATTCCGCTGCCTTTTCATTTATATTGATTTTGCCTAATTTATTGATTAAATTTTTGTAATTTTTTATTTTATTAACCGCCTCTTTAATCCATTTTTTATCTAAAATATGTTCGTTTGAATCAGCATTGGCAGGCTTTCTGTAAACGCTCAAAGAATTAAGGGCCTCGTTTAAAAGATATTCATCTAAGGATTCCTCATCTTTAAGATAATATTCGTTGCTGCCCTTTTTAATCCTATAAAGCGGCGGTAACGCAATATAAAGATAGCCATTTTCTATAACCTCTTTCATATACCTATAAAAAAAGGTAAGAAGCAACGCCCTGATGTGCGACCCGTCGACATCGGCATCGGTCATTATGATTATCTTATGGTATCTTAGTTTTTCCAGATTAAAAAAACTTTCTTCTGTTTTGGAACCGGAGGTAATTCCCCCGCCTAAGGCAGTAATTAATATCTTTATTTCTTCTGAGCCCAGCATTTTTTCAAGCCGTGCTTTTTCGACATTTAAAATCTTTCCCTTTAACGGAAGTATAGCCTGATACTTCCTGTCCCGCCCCTGTTTGGCGCTGCCGCCTGCCGAGTCACCCTCCACTATGTATATCTCGCATTGCAAGGGATTCTTTTCCTGACAATCGGCTAATTTTCCAGGTAAAGATGAAAAATCTAAAAAATTTTTCCGCCTGACAAGTTCTTTTGCCTTCCTGGCGGCTTCCCTTGCCCTTGCGGCATCTAAGGCCTTTTCTACTATGATTTTCGCTACGGACGGGTTTTCATCGAAAAACTCCATGAGTTTTTCGATGACTAATGATTCAACGACGCCCTTAATAAAGCTATTGCCAAGTTTAGTTTTGGTTTGACCCTCGAATTGCGGATTCGACATTTTAACGCTTATAACCGCGATTAGACCCTCCCTTACGTCATCTCCGGAAATTTGAACAACTTCATTGCGTTTGCCGCCTTTATCTTTAAAATTAGCCAGGTTTGCCGTGTAATAATTATTAATAACCCTTGTTAATGCGGATTTAAACCCCGCTAAATGTGTTCCTCCTTCCTTTGTGTTGATATTATTTACATACGCATATAGTATTTCGGAATAGCCGTCGTTATATTGCAAAGATATTTCTATTACGACATCGTCCTTCTTTGCCGATATTAAAATGGGTTCTTTTATAATGATATTTTTATTTTGATTTATGTATTCAACAAAAGATTTAATACCGCCGGCATATTTAAACTCATGCGATTTACCGTTAATTTCATCTATAATGCTTATATATATTCCGGCATTTAAAAAAGCGAGCTCCCTTAATCTATTTGACAGTATGTCAAAATCAAAGCTGTTAGCCTCCAAAATTTCATCATCGGGTAAAAAGGTTATGGATGTCCCTCTTTTTGCCGTCTTTTCGCATTGCTTAAGCTTGCCAAGAGGAATACCCTTGCTATAACTTTGCCTATAAACGTAACCGCCCCTGTAAATTTCCATATCCAATCTTTTTGATAAGGCATTCACGACGGAGATGCCGACGCCGTGAAGACCGCCCGATACTTTATATGATTTCTTATCAAACTTGCCGCCGGCATGGAGGACGGTAAGCACGACCTGCGCCGCGGAAACACCATGGGGCTTGTGAATATCAACCGGTATCCCCCTGCCGTCATCCTCAATAGTGATGCTGCCGTCGATATTAATGCGCACAAATATATTTTTGCAGTAACCAGCCAATGCCTCATCGATGCTATTATCTACAACTTCGTAAACTAAGTGATGAAGCCCCTCTATGCCCGTTGTGCCTATATACATTCCAGGTATTTTCCTGACAGCATCTAATCCTTCCAAAACCTGGATATCGGACCCTTGATAATTTTCCATGATATCTGTCTCTGTTATATTTTTTTGGTTTTTCCTCATTAATTACCTCGCTTAAATTTATTAATATCTCATTGGCATAAACACGCCTATAATCTCTGCCGCTTTATTTTTATTTTCATTGTCTCCGGCAAATGGCTCGATGACAAAAGGGGTATAAATAGTATTAAATTTAGCATTTATATTTTCATCCGGAATATTTAAAATAAAATCCATAATATACCGTGAGTTTAATTTAATACTTATGGGTTTATCGCCATACTGGATATCTAATTCGTCGCTTGCCTCGCCAACACCGGTATTTACGGTTTTAATTAGTAAATTATTACCATTAAAATTAAATTCTATAGAGTGGCTTTTTTCCTCGGCCAATAAAGAAACTCTTTTAATTGAATTAAAAAGATTTTTAGTATTTATTATCGATGTCTTATAATTATCTTTGGGAATTACGGTTTGATAATCGGGAAATTTACCTTCGATTAATCTTGATATAAGTTCAGTTCCTTTTATTGGGATATCTAAATTATCCAAGCCGTCAAATTTTTCATCAAAATTAAAAAATATATTATTTGAATTTATTAAAATATCAACGAAATCCGATTTATTGTCTAATTTTAAAACTTCATTTAAAATTTTTTTAGGTATTATTACTCCATTTTTTAATACGTTATAAATACCTTCATTTTTTTTATTGCTATTATAAATAATTTCAGCTTGGGTCAAGGCTAATCTATGCCCGTCGGTTGCAACTAATCGAAGATAGTCTTGTCCGCCTAAATTAACTAAAACAAAAAATACCCCCGTAAGGTTTCTTTTTGTCTCTTCATTTAAAGCTGTTGAAAAAATAACATTATTAATAAGTTTTTTTAATATTTTTAAATTAATATTAAAGCTGTCCTCTGATTTAAAATTAATAATCGTCGGATAATCTATAGCCGGAACTGTCGTTAATTTAAAAACCGTCTTTTTATAATTAACAATAACAATTCCCGAATCGTTTTCTTTAAAATTTATATATATATCATCCTTATCCTGACTTTCCGGAAATTCTTTTATAATATTGTAAATTTTTTTTGAATTTACGGCAACTTTACCTTCTTCAATAATTTCAGTTTTACAATATGTTATAATACTAATTTCTAAATCTGTTGCGCTAATTTTTATAGTGTTTTTCCCTATATTTTCTATTAATAGGTTAGAAAGAATAGGTAAATATCCCCTTTTTTCGGTTGCTCCCTGAACTATCGATAAACAATTCAGAAAATTCTGTTTTTTAACTTCAAAATTTAACATGATTTAATTTTCCTATTATTATTTATTTATAACATTATTTAAAAACTTAGTAGTAGTAGTATTTAATTTGTTTATAACTTTATAATTACTTAAAATTATTAAGTAATATATTGTTTAAAAATATGTAAAATTTTCATGCTTTATTTTTAAGATCTTATCTAAATTTTCTTATAAATAAAAATTCAACATATTTATCAACAATATTTTAATATTAATTTATGTAAATTAATTTTTTATTATTTTAATAATATTGTCTAAATTTTTTTTTAATTCATCGTTATTTTTTAAAATCTTTTTTATTTTATTTACTGCATAAATAATTGATGAATGATCCTTACCGCCAAATTTATCTCCTATTTCAGGAAATGATAAAGTAGTGTAATTTCTTATTAAATACATCGCTATCTGCCTTGGACCTACAAATTCTTTTAATTTTTTATTTGATTTAATATCGGATATTTTAATATTAAAATAATTACAGACAACCTTTATTATTGTTTCAACCGTGATAACCTTCTCTTCTTCCCGTAAAATATTTAAAGTAGCCTCCCTTGCAAGGTCTGTCGAAATAGGTTTTCCAGTGAATGACGAGAAAGCGGCTATTTTAATCATTGCCCCCTCCAACTCTCTTATATTTGAACTAATTTTATTTGCCAAAAGATTTAAGACGTCGTCGGGGAAATCAATATTATTAAGAAAGGCCTTTTTTTTGAGGATAGCAATCCTCGTTTCAAAATCAGGAGGTTGAATATCCGCTATTAGCCCCCATTCAAATCTCGACCTTATTCTTTCTTCCAGACTTATGATATCTTTAGGGATTTTATCGCTTGAAACGACAATTTGCTTCTGATTTTCATACAATGCATTAAAAGTATAAAAAAACTCCTCCTGGGTTCGTTCTTTGCCGGCAATAAATTGTATGTCGTCTATTAAAAGCACATCCACGTTTCTATATTTATTTCTAAATTCCACCATCTTATCATCTCTTATGGAAGTAATCATTTCATTTGTAAATTTTTCCGATGAAACAAGGTATACATTTAAATCCCTTTCTTTTATTATTTTATTTGCAATAGCATTAAGCAGATGCGTTTTGCCCAGCCCAACATCGCTATATATGAACATTGGATTATAGGTCTGCCCGGGGAGATTGGCGACGGCAAAACTTGCCGCATGCGCAAACTGATTGCCGGAACCTATAACGAAATTTTCAAAAGTATATCTGGGATTTAAATTTATATAATTCTTTTTAAGATTTTTTTTATTCCCCGGTTTATTTTCCATATCCGGCTTATCAACCGCGGTTTGTGCGCCGCTTATTAAAGGTATCTCACTCGCGCTACAACTATGTTTTTCCTGGTTAATTTTATTATTGTCTATTTTCATTAAACCTTGATAATAACTTTTAATGTCATAATTAGTGTCATCATTTATATTATAAACAAAATTTAATTCATCCTTATTATTTAATTTTTTCCAAATATTTAAGATAATATCTTTATAGGATTCATTTATAATATCTTTAAAAAATTTATTTGGAACAGAAAAGGTTATAGTATTTTCATTTAAAGTAATATTGGCAGAAATAAACCAGATATTAAAATTATTACTGCCTATTTCTTTTTTTAGTTCTTCTAATAAAGGCTCGACAAAATCCATAATATATAATTTTTAGTATTATTTATAATAACGGTAACATTAGAATTAAACAAAGTTATCAACAACTGTTAATAACTTAAAAAGTGTAATAATTACGATAAGTTATACTTTAAAATTTATTCAAATAAATTTAGCTTTTTTATTGATGGATTTTAAAATTCATAAATTAAAATGTATGATAATTAAAACCTTATCAAATTTTTAAACATATTTCAATAATATTATAATAAATTTTTTACAATAAAATTAGTAAGTTACGGAATAGGCTCCTTCCCGCGCCCTTATAATATCATATATGGGAGTTAATGTAAAAATAAAAGACCTTGACATCCGTATTGTTATTTGTTTTAATTAAAATTTATCATAATTTCAAAATTTGGCTTGGAGCAACTTATGAAACAAACGTTTCAACCCAGTAAATTAAAAAGAAAACGAACGCACGGTTTTTTGAATCGCATGAGCACAAGAACCGGAAGGCTGGTTTTGTCGAGGCGCAGAAAAAAGGGGCGCAAAATACTAATTCCCGTTATCAGCTCTAAATAATTTTCTACCCGTTACCGTACATAAAAGGCTATTTAGGGCACATCTTTAATGGCTATTTTGTCTACCAGGTTTAAATTAAGGAATAGTTTTAAACTAAAAGGCAAAGAAGATATCCGCCATATCTTTAATGCGGGAAATAAAAAACTTCAAAAAAGTTCCATTGTCTTTTATATTAAATCCACCCAATTTAGATTTTTAATATCTTTTAAAAAAAGGCTTTTAAATTCGGCAAGGCGGAATAACTTAAAAAGGCAAATTAAAGAGTTCATAAGGCTTAATCAGTATAACCTGAAAACAATAAATTGCGCAATTTTAATTGTGAGGCGGCCTTCTTCCAAGTGTCAATTATATAAAGAACTTGAGTTTTTGTTGCAATGAAAATTTTAAATAAGATTTTTATAGGAATAATCAATTTTTACAGGCGAATTATATCCCCTTTATTGCCGCAAAGCTGCAGGTTTTACCCAACTTGTTCGGAGTATGCGCTTGAATGTTTTAAATCGTTTAACTTTTTTAAGGCTTTATATCTTTCTTTCTATAGGGTTTTAAGGTGCAATCCCTTATCGAAAGGCGGATACGACCCCGTCCCGAGGCACTAATATTCTTAATGCTTAATGGAGAATTTTTTTGGAAAAAAGAATTATAATAGCATCAATTTTATCTGTTATTTTGATTTTAGCATGGGGTTACTTTATGCCCCGCCCGGAACATACGGGTATTGCAGTTAAAAAGCCTGTATCGGTGCATAGCCGTGTCGCTCCCGCAGAGGCATTAGGCAGGAGCAATATGCGGGGGAAAGCAAAAAAGGCTCAAGCCAAAGGGCTAACCGTAAAAAAATTTGCTCCGTCTAAATCTAAAAAACTCATTGCCGTATCAAAATCCATTAAATCTATCAAAAATGTGTCATATACAGGGAGCAAAATTTATGCAAGGTTTAACATGCCAAACGGCGCTATTTCCCGATTAAATCTTTTAAATTATTCATACTCCGAAAAAAACTTAGAAAACAAAGTCAACCTGGCAAATTCAAAAAATATTGCGCAGATAATTAATTTTATCCCCAGCAATATTAAATCATCCGTTGAGCTTGTAAATATAAAAAAAGGAAGGGATTCGATTAAATTTATTTATAGTCTTGGCAAAAAGATAATTTTAGTAAAGAGTTATAAATTTTTAAACGGCAAATATCTTTTAACCAATGATATTTCTATCAACAACCTTACAGACAAACCCATAGTATTTAAAGGTTATTATATTCTTTCGGCCGCATTAAAACCTGCTTCTGAAAATTCGGATTATATCAATTTTTCGCCCGTTATTTATATAAATAAAAGCTCCGTAACGCCCAGTGCGATACAAACGACAAAATATAAAGGCGATATTTCTTTCGCCGGTTTTGACTCAAAATATTTTATGCTTTCGGCTCTGTCCCCCGGCGATACCGTTTCTGTTAAAAAAAATGGTAAAATAATCTCCCTTATAATTCCCAAAAGGGTGTTGATTTCTCCGAAAAAAACCACCAATCTTTCCCTGAAGGTTTACGGCGGCCCTAAAAAATTGTCTCTGCTTACGCCGCTGGGGCACAATCTTAATTCGACCTTAAACTTTGGTTTTTTTGGGTTTTTCTCGATAATTTTATTGCATATACTGGAATTTTTTTACGTCTTTGTCCATAATTACGGTCTTGCCATAATACTCCTTGTTTTAGCCATAAGAATTGTTTTTTATCCGCTTACCTATACCGGCTTTAAATCGATGAAACAGATGCAAAAATTAACCCCCAAAATAAACGAATTAAGGGAAAAATATAAAGACAACAAGGCAGAATTAAATAAAAAAATTATGGAACTTTATAAAGAAAGCAGGGTAAACCCTTTTGGCGGATGCCTGCCGATGTTGCTGCAAATTCCCGTTTTTTACGGTTTATATATGACGCTTTTAATATCCATACAGCTTAGGAATGCGCCGTTTGTTTTATGGATACAGAATCTTTCCATCCAGGACCCTTATTATATTCTGCCCGTTTTAATGGGATTAACCATGTTGATATCGCAAAAAATGAATCCGGTTATCGGGGACCCTACCCAGGCCAAATTAATGCTGGTTCTTCCGGTAGTTTTTACTTTTATTTTTATCCATTTTCCGGCAGGACTTCTTTTATACTGGACATTTAATAACGTATTAACCATTGCCCAACAGTATATTATTAATAGAAAATTTGCTTAACGGTTTAGGCGGGCAAAACCGGCGGGTCTGGGGTTGTTTTGTTATGTTCGTTATGTTATATAATTATTAATATGTGGCCATATGCACCAGATTGGATTAGTTTAAAATGGCTGTTAAATCCGCGCTTGCTGAAGAAATTGACACTATTTGCGCAATATCTTCCCCGATAGGTGAGGGTGCTATAAGTATTATACGGGCTTCGGGCAAAGACTCCGGAGTCATTCTGCGGAAAATTTTCAGCCCATATGGCAAAAAGGCTTATCCGCTTAAACCGCGTTATTTTTATGCCGGCCGAATCTATGATCCGTTTGTAGGTTCCTTTGTAGACGAAGCTGCTTGTGTTTATATAAAAGGTCCGGATTCCTACACGGGAGAAGATATGTTCGAGATATATCCCCATGGAGGAATATTTAATACACGGTATATTCTTGAAATTATACTTAAATCCGGGGCGAGGCTTGCTTATAACGGGGAATTTACTAAAAGGGCGTACCTTAATAATAAGATTAATCTTATTCAGGCAGAGGCAATTTTAGAGATTATAAAGGCTAATTCGGTAAAGACGCTTTTGATTGCGAGCAACGAATTAAACGGCCTTTTGGAAAACAGGATAAAAAGAATCAGGAATGATTATCTGTATCTTTTGGCTGCGGTGGAAGTTTTAATAGATTTTCCCGAGGAGGAGTTTCGCGATTTGGATAAAGAATTCTTTAATGCGGGTTATGGCCTTATTAATTCCATTAAGGATTTGATTGGCTCTTATGAAAATTATAACTTAAACAGGCAGGGTTTGAGCGTTGTTATAGCCGGAAAACCTAACGCAGGAAAGTCCAGTCTTTTGAACACCTTGCTGGGGAAAAACAGGGCGATTGTTTCGGATACGCCGGGAACTACAAGAGATTATATAGAAGGCAATTTATTTTTATTTAATAAACCCATAAAAGTTATCGATACTGCGGGATTGCGTGAATCTCATGATTTAATTGAAAGTGAAGGCATAAAATCAACATACCGGCAAATCGAAAAAGCCGACGTAGTAATTTACATTTGCGATGCGCAGGATGATTTTACCGATTTTGATTTTAACGCAGATTATGAGGTACTCAGGCTTAAAAATGTGATTTTCGTTTTAAATAAGATCGATTTATTATCGCCGGACGATTTAACAAATAAAGGAGATAAGCCATTTAAAAGTATAATTGACAGAACAGGTTCGTCAAAGTTAATTTTAATGAGCGTTAAAAATAATATCGGGATAGATTTATTAAAGGATACCCTTTACGATATAATTTTAAAAATCGAAAGCGGTGTCAAAGAAGATGTCGGCATTACGACTATAAGGCAAAAGACGCTATTAGAAAAATCTTATGACTTATTGCAAAAAGGAGTTATGAAGTATAAAAATAGAGAGCCCCTTGAACTTATATCAATCGACCTAAGGGAAGCCATGAGTTATTTAGATGAAATTATCGGCGGCGTTACGAACGAGGATATACTTAATACGCTTTTTAAAGAGTTTTGTATCGGAAAATAGGATGATTTTGACTGCAGGTGTTGATAGTTACTGGGTGTTGCTAAATGCCGTGCTCCGTTGAAGAGAATGATACAATAAGTAAAAATGGTTTATTTAGGTTAACCGGCCAAGAACGGCTTTATACCCCGGAAGCAATAAGGTTAATTATTAATTAATATGATGATAAAAAAAGATAAGGGTAATTTTTTTGATGTTATTATTATTGGAACCGGGCATGCCGGCATAGAGGCCTCTTTGGCAGCCGCAAAAATGGGTTTAAGAACCGCCGTCATTACAATTAATTTAGACAATATCGGCCAGATGTCCTGTAATCCGGCGATAGGTGGTTTAGCCAAGGGGCATCTCGTAAGGGAAGTCGATGCGCTTGGAGGGGAAATGGGAAAGGCTATCGATAAAACAGGCATCCAGTTTAGAACGCTTAACACCAAAAAGGGTCCTGCAGTCAGGTCTTCGCGCGCCCAAGCCGATATGTTCCAATATAAAACTTATATGAAAAAGGTTTTGGAGTCGGCGGGTAATTTAACGATAATTCAATCTATGGCCGATTCTTTAATTGTCGAAGACGGCAAAGCCTCGGGAGTTGTTTTATGGACCGGCGAGCGGCTTTATTCGAACGCCGTTATTTTAACTACCGGAACATTTTTAAGGGGGCTTATCCACATCGGCCTCTTTAATTACAGCGCGGGAAGGGCGGGGGATTTTGCCGCCGGTAAGCTTTCGTTAAGTTTAATCGAAAACGGTCTTGAACTCGGAAGGCTTAAAACAGGCACAACCCCAAGATTAGACGGAAGATCAATCGATTTTTCGGAACTCGAAGAACAAAAAGGCGAGGATGATTTTATTCCTTTTTCCCTTGCAGATAATAATATAACTAATAGCATAAACTGTTACATAACCTACACAAACAAAAAAACTCACAATATAATTTTAAACGATTTGGATAAATCCCCTTTATATTGCGGAGTTATTAAAGGTGTCGGGCCGCGGTATTGTCCCTCCATAGAGGATAAAGTCGTCAGATTTCAAGACAAAGAAAGGCACCAGATATTTTTGGAAAGGGAAGGCATGGGTTCCGTCGAATACTATCCGAACGGGCTTTCAACAAGCCTGCCGTTAGATACCCAGCTTAAATTTTTAAGAACGATAAAAGGACTTGAAGATGTTAAAATTATGAGACCGGGGTATGCCATTGAATATGATTATGTCCTGCCCACCCAGCTTAAACATTCCTTGGAAACCAAAAATATAGAAAATCTTTTTTTGGCGGGGCAGATTAACGGAACATCAGGCTATGAAGAAGCGGCGGCCCAGGGGATTATTGCAGGCATTAACGCCGCTTTAAAGATTAAGGGCGAAAAGCCTTTGATACTTGCAAGAGATGAGGCATATATTGGGGTTTTAATCGACGATTTAATTACGCTTGGTACCGCTGAACCTTATAGAATGTTTACATCGCGCGCAGAGTACCGGCTTTTATTGCGGGAAGACAATGCCGATTTTAGGCTTTGCGAATATGGCAAAAAGGTTGGTTTGTTGGACGAAGAAAGATACTCTATATATAAAGACAGGCTATCCAAGTTTAATGAACTATTATCTTTTTTAAAATCATATGAAAACGGAAAGCATTATGACCTGTTAAAGCGGCCGGATTTTTCCATCGAAAATCTTATGAGTGAATTTGGAACGGAAATCGATAAATTCGGCAGGGATATATTAAATAGAGTCCAGCTTTTTATTAAATATGAAGGCTATATTAACAGGCAAAAAGAGGAAACCCTCCGGTTAAAAAAATTTGAAGGCATTAAGTTAAATAAAGATATTGATTTCAATACTATTCCGGGTTTATCGCTCGAAGTAATTGAAAAACTTAATAAAATTAAACCTGAAACCATCGCCGAAGCCGGCAGAATTTCGGGTATTACGCCCGCCGCCGTTAGCATTTTATTGATGAGGTGCCATAAGCCCTGATTTAGCTAAAATTTGTTTCATGTGAAACATCATCAAAAAGTTTTATGTCGAATTTATAATAAATCCTCTGTCTATTCCGCTCATCATGTATTTTTGATTCATATTGCCTTACGATGTTAAAGACCGGTAGAATCGCCGGTTAATGCCGATACGGTTACCTTAGACTTTCCATAATTATATGATAAAAGCCATAAAAACGCCAAATAACCCACGGCAATATTAATTAGTATCATTAAAGGGCCCATCCAAAAAAATAGCAAGTGCGCAATAATGCTTAGGACAAATCCGCGCCAGAAAACGCCCCACCAAAGCCTCGACGCATTACCCCACGCCAAAGGGGTATTTAAAACCGTGTTGTCGTAATTTACCGAAAATCTTTCCGATTTACCGTTAAAAACGAAACTTTTCTTAAAAAGCGCGGAACGAAATAGCCATATTTCAAACAATAGTGCTGCAATAAAAAATATAAATATTAGCGCCAGTATTACGCTCAATACTTTCATGCCGTAAGGCGCAATATGGGACGGAGGGGTTTTTATCATTTTAACAAAAAACATCATTCCGTTTATGCCAAGGATAAAATTTCCTATAATAACAAAGATGATTCCTATTACAAAAAGAAATAGCCCTATTCTCCAGTAGTATCTCCACCATAAATGCAGGGCCGGGTAAGCCGCATTTTTAATATCCATATTGTAAATAAATCCCCCCGATAAAATATGTTTAAATATATGCTAATATATCACATATACTTTTGCTAAAATATAAAATTATAGGAAAGTCCGGTAATTGTGCATTGTATTATTGCATTAATGATGAATATGCCGGGTTATATTATATATTTGAAACATACCGTCTTTCTAAAAGGTTTTGCATTAAATCGTTAAAATCTTTTACCGTCTCTTCCTTGGCGGCATTAAAGGTATTTGTTATGTTTTGTATTATATCCTCATCCGTGTTTTCCCCGTCGCATAACGATAAAATCTTATATGATACCGCGTTTAATTTATAAATGTTTCCATTTAGGTTATCAAAAAGCATATAATTTTCTCCATCCTGTTTTACGCTTACATTTTCGGAAAGTTTGAATATTTTCATATATCTTATATCCTCCCTTTATATCCAGCATTGGGGATCTTTTGTATTGAAATCCCCGTTACAGTAATAACTTACAGACTTGCACCCGCCGCATCTTTCGATATGGGGACAGCCTGAACATTTGTTTTTGCCATTCTTTTTTCTCATTTGCCATAAAATATCGGAATTATACCATATTTTGAAAAGCCCGTCGGATAAAATATTGCCGAGCGGCAGATAAAGCCTCCTGCACGGCAGCAAAGTTCCGTCATGCATAATGCATATCGAAGAAAGCCCAACCGGACAGTAGCCGCCGGCATTTTCATCCACCAAATTCCATAAAGGCCTTGACGTTATAAGTTTAACGCCCTTATTAAAAACCCCCTCTTTTGCTTTATGATAAACATCCGAGTAAATTCTTTTCAACTCGGAAGCCTCGATAAAAAACTCCTCTTTTTCGGTCTTGCTCATGGTCGTCATTCTTTCGATAGTCAGGGTATCCGCATTTAAAGAAGCGGCCAGTTCCGGCATATTTACTGCGTACTCTGCGTTTTTTTTATGAAGGGTGAACATTATCGATGTTTTGATACCCGCGTTCTTAAGTTTTTTAATGGATTCCGCCGATTTTAAAAAGGTTCCCTTCCCCCTTATTCTATCATGTGTTTTTTCATCGTGTCCGTCGAGAGAAATTTGAATTTCGGAAATCTTCTTGTATTTTTTTATCTCATTGATTATTTCATCGTCAATTAATGTGCCGTTTGTCAATATAGCGATATTTTTAAAGTTATCCGATTTTTCGATTAAGCCTGCCAAGTAAAAAAGGCTGTCCGGTTTTAAAAACGGTTCCCCGCCCGTTAATGAAATAAAACATCCCATTTTCCATTTAGACATAGCTTCGTCTATTTTTAAAAAAATGGATTCAAGCAGATTTAAGTCTAAGTCTTTACGGTTATAATCATTTTGATAACAGTGGATACATCTTAAATTGCAAGATTCGGTAAAATGCCATTGGACATAAAACTCGTTATTTTGGCTTTGATTATTATATGCATCCATGTTAATTCTCCCAAGAATAGAATATATTGTATTTTAGATTTATTATAGTTTATCACAAACGGGGTTATTTAATTGTTCCCTAAGTGACTGTTATAATTTTTCCCTAAGTGACTGTTATAATTTTTTGTATTAAATAAATATAATAAGTAATATTATATCAAAAGGAAGGGGATGCCTGTTAATAATATATGCCGTATTTACTTATTATAACCATTTTTCTATAATAATATAAGGATTGCGAGTTCTTACCCATATTTATTAGCATATTTATTAGTTAAAAAATTAAATATAACAGGATGAGTGATTTTAGAATTGGATTGGATTAAAAAGATAAATTTTTACACAAAAAATGGGATTCAATTTCTTTTTATTATCGATTACGAGATGGAATTCCCTATAGTTTTAAAGTTATCCGAACTAAACGGTTTTTGTATTAAGTATTTTATAGACGGAGTAAAAAACTATGATGACAATATTAGTAACATTTTTGATAAAAAAGAATTAAATATTCAAAAACATCCCATTTCCCTTGAAGTTTATAAAAAAGCTTTTGACAATATCATTGAAAACCAGAAAAGCGGCAATTCGTACCTCTTAAACTTAACCTTCAAAACTCCTGTCGAGATTAATTTTAGCTTAGAAGAAATATTTTATAAAAGCTTGTCGAGATATAAACTTTATTTTAAGAATGAAGAAAATGAGTTTGTATTGTTTTCTCCGGAAACTTTTATTAACATAACGGAAGGCAGGATATTTACTTATCCGATTAAGGGAACAATCGATGCAAATATTTCCGGTGCGGAAGAAATCCTTTTAAATGATAAAAAAGAAAAAGCGGAACATTTAACGGTCGTGGACCTTTTAAGGAATGATTTAAGTATTGTATCTAAAGATGTAAGGGTCAACAGATTTTGCTTTACCTGCAAAATTAAGACAAATTTTGGAGAGTTATTACAGATGACTTCCGAGATTGAGGGTAAAGTTAAGCCGGATTTAATGTATCGTTTCGGCGATATTCTCTTTAATATGCTTCCGGCAGGGTCCATCTGCGGAGCGCCGAAAAAGCAAACTTTAGAGATTATTAAAGAAACGGAACTGGATAAAAGGGGCTATTATACCGGTGTTTTTGGCATATATGACGGAAAAAATCTTAAAAGCTCGGTTATGATAAGATTTATCGAAAAGAAAGGGGATGATTGTTTTTATAGAAGCGGCGGCGGGATAACGGTTTATAGCGACGCAGAAAAGGAATATAACGAAATGGTGGAAAAGATTTATGTTCCGATTTATTGAAACGATTAAACTATTGGACGGAAATTATAAGTTAATCGATTATCACGATAAGAGAATTAACGCAACCATTGCGCATTTTTTTAATATGGATTGCGGGAAATCGCTTGCGGATTTTTTGCCGGATGCTAAAATATACCGGCAGGGGATTTACAAATGCAGGGTAGTTTATTCTAGCAATACCTTCGATATTGAAATCACCCCTTATTTTAAAAGAAAAATTAAAAGATTAAAAATAGTTAATTTAGATACCTACCCGTTTTTACCCCCCGGCGGGTTATTTGATTATTCATTTAAATACGAAGACAGAAGTTTCATAAATTCATTATTAAAAGGATTGGATGACACGACCGATATACTTATTGTAAAAAACGGCTTAATAACCGATACCTCGTTTTCCAATGTTATTTTATTCAACGGCAAGAAATGGATTACGCCGGACGCTTTTTTGTTAAACGGGGTAAAAAGGCGTTATCTTTTAGATTGCGGCATTACCTCCGAAGGAACGGTTTCCGTTAAAGGCTTAAAAGATTTTCAAAAAATATCTTTAATCAATGCCATGCTTGAAGAAATATTTTATAAAAGCTTGTCGAGATAT
>JAMCUF010000013.1 GCA_023381755.1 Deltaproteobacteria bacterium | reverse complement strand
AGTATAGTTATGAAGCCCGTTTAAGGACATTATGGATGCAACCGTGGTACTGTGGGTATCCGCGATCTGGGAGAGCGTCTGCCCGGAACTGACGATTACGTGAACATGGAAGGAATAAGCATTTAAAGGCAAAAACCAGGTAAAAAGCATTGAAAGAGATGAAATAAATAAAAGAAACCTTACGCGCAAGGAAGAATTTCCTTTCCTCATTTGATCCTTACCTCCTCTTACAGGTAATTTTAATAACTCATCTATTTATTTTATTCTTTCTTTTATTTTTATTGTTTTTACTAAACCCGGCTATATTATTTTTTTATGTATGTTACTACAACAGCATCGTGTATGTCAAGAAAATCTATCCCTAATTTTTTAATATTTTTTAATTATTTATTATTTAATTGCCTGGCAGGTAGTTTGCGGTTTAATAAAATCCTATTTCACAATTTGGTACCGTATGCCTCTTCTGCGGTCAACCCGTCATGAACTACCGCCCTTACCGCCATAATCATATTTATAGGTTTGCCGGACTGGAATATATTCCTACCCATATCGACACCCGCCGCCCCGTTTTTCACGGCATTATAAGCAAGTTCTAAGGCCTGTTTTTCCCCGGTTTTTTTCCCCCCTGCCACAATTACCGGCACGGGGCAGGTATCTACCACCCTTTCAAAATCATCGCAATAATAAGTCTTCACGATACTTGCCCCCATCTCCGCCGCAATTCTCACGGCTAATGACAGGTAACGGGCATCCCTTGTCATTTCCCTTCCTACGGCCGTAACCGCCAGAACCGGAATGCCGTACCTGTTCCCTTTATCAACCAGCCTTGCTAAATTTATTACTCCCTGCCTTTCGTTTTTAGAACCGATAAATATCGACAAAGCCACGGCGCTTGCGTTAAGCCTGATGGCGTCTTCCATGGAAACGGCAATATCCTCGTCGGAAAGGTCGTCCTTTAATATGCTTGTCCCACCGCTAACCCTTAAAACAATGGGAATATCGATAGCCGCATCGACCTGACTTCTTAAAATGCCTCTGGTAAGCATAAGCGAATCTGCATAGGGCAAAAGCGGTACGATAGAACTTTTTATATCTTCAAGGCCGCTTGTAGGGCCCATAAAATAGCCGTGGTCTATTGCAAGCATAACCGTCCTGTTATCCTTTGGTTTAATGATTCTCGAAAGCCTGTTTTTTAAACCGTAATCCATAATACTTTTACCTCCTTTAAAAACACACAACTTCATCATAGTCGAATATATCGTCAATCAGAATATCGTAATTTGCATTTTCCTCGTAAAAATTTATGACTAAAACCTCGTTTCCGTCCAAAACCTGCGCATCTATAATCTCTTTTAAGGTATTTGTCAAACTGCCCCGTTCCTTTATCAGATATAAAATTTTCATAAATAATAAGTAAAATAAGCTAAAATAAACCGGTTAGTACGGAATCACATAATCGTATTCCAAAAACTTTTTTCCCAAATAAGCGCTGGATATAAAATTAAACCCTTCTTTTTGAAAATTGGAATATAGCCCAATGCCGGCGACCGGCTTTATCATCTCAAGATATTGTTCTATAAGCGGAATGGCCGCGGCATCGAAATCTTTATCCAACAGGTAAATATCGACCTTGTCGTCCAAAAGGCTAAACCCGGCAGCCATTCGAATCCCCTCGGAATACCTTCTCGTAAGTATCACTGCGATCTTTTTCATAAGCTAAAAAAAATAAACCATAATAAATACTATAATTAACATAATTAATACGATTAATAAAAACGGCAAAATTAAAGCGGGGGGATTAATCCCCCCGCTTTAATTTTAAATCTTATAACTGCCTGAGGCAGCCGGATTAGAATGCAAAATCAAGACCCGTTCCAAGCGTATTGTCCTGGGCTTTATTGGTTAATAAATATGCAAGATACAGATGGGCATTGTACGCCAAGTTGTATTCGGCCTCGATTGCAAACGCATCCTTTATGCCTTCGCTTATGCAACCGTTGCTGGATACATAAGAACCTGACTCATAAAGCCCCGCATCGGAACATGCGGCAGGTGTCTGCCCCGCCCCGTTATATGCTTCCTGCAAATCTTTATGCGTCCATGAATACTGGGCATAATCGGCTGATAGCATCAAACCGTTTCCAATCTGCGGAAATAAATATCTTCCGTAAACTTCAAAGGTTGAATATCCGTTGGATGAGTGTGTGTCGCCAATTACGGTGCCGCCGGCATTATAAAAGTTAGCGGGCGGCTGCGATGGATTTCCGTATGGATGGTTATCGCCCTGAACCATATACGTCAAACCAAGCTCATAAATGTCATTTGCAATGTCCACATCGACGCCGTTAACCGCTACGCGGTCGGACCAGGAATATCCGGCAGACGTAACAGGCTGAGCAATTGTCGCACCGTAATATCCAAATTCAAGCTGCCCCATCGGGATCTGGGCATATTCTTTCAACTGATATGAATATTCCATCGCATTGCTTGCGCCGTTTGGGTTGCTGCCAATATAACTGCCGTTATCATTTGTTAGCGTTATTTTATACCACAAATGATAGCCGGGCGTTCCGTAAATGGCAAACCCTGCATTTCTGCTATGGATTAACGCTGCCGATTCGGCGTCGTAGCCTACAGTTAACCCCTGCCCGTTGCCTAAGGGGCCGCCTAAGATATAGAACGGCATCTGCCTGTAAAAATAAGGACTTGCGGTTGTAACCTGGCCTAATTTCAGGTTAAGCAAGTGCGACGGAACCCCAAAACCGTTTCCTAAGCCGTTAATGGATGCAAATATCTGTTTTGCCTTAAGCGGGGTTGCCCCGTAATGAACATAAAACGACAATGAATTTGCAAGCGGGGTATAAAGTTTAAATGCGCCGCCGGCCACCACGTCCGCACCGGCGCTAAACGCATCTGCCGGGGTGCCGTTAACCGCGGGCACATTCTCGTTCGTGTAATGCTGATAACCGATAATAGGCTCAATCATAATAGGAATCGGCCATGGGTTTGGGAGACTCAAGCCTTCGGTTATCTGCGTTGCGTCGGAGGGAGTGCCGTTCGTTCCGGGAAGCCTGAAGCCATTTCTCCAAAATTCCCTGCCAAACGGGTTTAAGTTCGGAAATACCGTATGGCAAACCGCACATGAAAAATGGTATTTTTGCGCAAACGACGGAATCGCGCTTGCCTTTTTCGGCGACATGGCAAATGAAACGGCTAAAATAAATAAAGCAATTAATGTTAATACCTGTTTTTTTTTCATAACTTTCCTCTCTTTAGTAAAGTTAAAATTAAAAATTAATAAAAAAACGAAACTGCCATGCAACAAACTGTAAATTTTATCTTCTTCCTTTTCGCCTCCTTGAATATTTTAAATATTTTTATTTCTTTGTATATTATAATCTGATTATAATACCTATTTTTTTAATGTCAATATTTTTTTCATTTTGCTATTTTTTTACATAGACTATATATTCCGGAAGATTAATTTCATAGGACAAAAAATCATGATTTGTTTTTTTGCAGTAGCTTTTTAAATCCTCGATAATGCCCCCGTCAGAGGCTATTACTTTTAATACGGAGCCCTCGGGGATGTTTTTAAGCTCCTCTATTACCTTCATAACGGGAACAGGGCAGAACAAGCCGAATGTGTCAAGTTCGTAATCGTGCTTCATAATTTAAAGCCCCCCTAAACTGCGAAACCGCTCCGCCTTGAAGCCTCCTTCCTTAAAAAAGTAGGGACAAAAAGTTAAGGGGCGTATCAAGTATGTTCAAGAATGTCGCTTTCATCATGCTCAGGCGTTTCCACCCTGCCTATCGGGCCCTTGCCTTCTTTTCTCGCCCTGTAATCTTCTATGGCAAGGTGAAGCGCATCCGCCGCAAGATTGGAACAATGCATTTTAACGGGGGGAAGGCCGTCTAAAGCCTCCGCAACGGTCTCATTGGAAATCTTTTCGGCTTCCTCCAGCGTCTTTCCTTTAATAAGCTCGGTCACCATAGAACTCGTTGCAATCGCAGCGCCGCAACCAAAAGTCTTGAACTTTACATCTTCGATTTTATCGTCTTTAACTTTGATATAAATCTTCATTATATCGCCGCAGGTAGGATTGCCAAGTTCTCCCACGCCATCGGCGTTTTCAATCTCTCCCACATTCCTTGGATTCTGAAAGTGATCCATGACTTTTTCCGAATATATCGGCATAGCGTACCTCCATATTTTATATTATCTTTATCTATATTTTATTTATCTTTTTGTGCTTTATTTTCCTTTTTAATCCCTTCATAAAGAGGAGACATCTGCCTTAATTTATTAACTACCCCCGGAAGCTCCTTGATAAAAAATGCAGCGTCTTCCAATGAGTTATCCTGCCCTAAAGAGATAAGCAAGGAGCCCTGAGCAAGCGCCGGGTCAACCCCTATCGCGCTTAAAACATGGGACGATTTTAAAATCTTGGATGTGCAGGCAGAACCGCTTGCCACCATAATCCCGTTGTTGTTTAACCACATAAGCATGGATTCGCCCTCGATATACTTAACCACAAAATTGATGTTATTAGGCAGTCTTTTTTCGGGATGCCCGTTTAAATACACCTCGTCAAGCCCGCTTAATACCCCGCTTATAATCTCTTTTTGGATAGGAAGCAAATGCGCCGTCCTGTCCTTCAATTCCTTTTTTGCCAGCTCACACGCAACGCCCGCGCCTACGATGGCGGGAATATTTTCGGTGCCCGCCCTCCTTCCAAACTCCTGAATGCCGCCGTCAATTAAAGGCATCACCCGCACACCCTTTTTAAGGTAAAAAAGCCCCGTCCCTTTAGGGCCGTAAAATCTGTGCGGTGCGGCGGAAAGCATATCCGCGCCCAACTCCTTAACGTCGGTTTCGATAAACCCGCAAGATGTATTTGCATCGGCATGCATGTATGCTCCAGAGTTCTCGTGAACTATTCTGGAAATTTCTTTGATGTCTTGAATGGTGCCGATTTCATTCGACGCGTGCGTTATACTGACAAGAATCGTATCCTTTCTTAAGGCGTTTTTAACGTCCTGCGGATCAACTAAGCCGTATTTGTCAACGGAAACCTCGCTAACCTCAAAACCAAGCTTGGTTAAAGACTTAACGGCGTTTAAAACGCTAAAATGTTCTATTTTAGAAACTATAATATGCTTCCCTTTATCCATCCTTGCAAAAGCCGTGCCCTTGATTGCAAGATTATTGGATTCCGAGCCGCTTGAAGTAAATATGACCTCGTTGCTTGTAGCGTTTAAAAGGTCCGCCGCCTGAAGCCTTGCCCTGGCGAGAGCCTCTCTCGGCTCGTCGCTAAGCGCGTGAATACTCTGTGGATTACCGTATTCGTTGATAAAAAAAGGATCCATGGCCTCTTTAACTTCCTGTCTCATACTTGTCGCCGCAAAATGGTCAAAATTTATTATCTTCAATTTTGCCTCCAAATCTAAAATATGCATGCAAAATTAACTTAAAATACATTTCGCATTTCATTCCCAGCCCAATATACGTTAAGTAAAACATACTTTACTAAATTAGTCAAGTATTATTATAAAAAAATTTGGGGGCGGCGAAGGGGTTGCAATAAAAAACAAACCCTCTTCACGCGAACTTCCCCCTCAAAAATGCAAGATATTTACTTTAAGAAAGCGCAGGGCTCAGCGAAGCCCGTCCAAATAGGAGGCGAGCTCAAAAAGCTCTTTTTTGGAAAGCATTTTGTGGTCTGGCATGATAGCCATATATGTTTTGCCGTTTATTTTAACCATGGAAGCCGGTTTAAAATGCTTTGACGGTTCCTGTATTTGAACCTCGAGCCATTTGATAGAGTGCTTAAGCAGAGCTTCTTTTGAGAGGTCAGGCCCTATAGTGCCGCCCTTTCCGTCTATAATATGGCATGCAAAACAATCAATGCCCGCTTTATTGGATTGGATCAATTCTGCCCCAAGCTGTGCGGCCGATAACTTGACCGGAGAGGTAATGGCATGAACGACGATATAGCCTAAAACAACAACAAGAATAATAAAAATAACTGTAAAACCCTTTTTCATAAACCCCCCTTAATCTCGATTCTAAAAATTTAAGTAATTTATTTTGTTTTAATTTTAATTTAAATTAACCGTTTAATTTCATATCATTAGTTAACAGTCAAACCTAATCAGGCAATTAATATCGATATTATATGGCTTTAGTTTCTCCCTCCCCTTTAAAAACGAAAGCTCCGCCAAAAATGCCACATCCACAACCTCCGGGTCAAATTCTTTTACGAGGTTAATTGCCGCAAAAATCGTGCCGCCCGTCGCCAAAACATCGTCGGCAATTATCACCCTGTCCCCCTTTTTTAATGCATCTTTATGAATCTCCAGCGTCGCGCTTCCATATTCCAGGTCGTAGCTTAAAGAACTGCAATAATAGGGAAGTTTGCCGGGTTTTCTAACCATTATCACCCCTGCCCCAAGCCTGTAGGCAAGTGCGGAGCCCACTACAAAACCCCTTGCCTCTACGCAAACAACATAATCAATCCTTTCGTTTAAATACTTATTTACAAGGCTATCTATCGCAAAAGCAAACGCCTTGGGGTTTGCAAGCAGTGGTGTTATATCCTTGAAATTAACCCCTTTTTTGGGAAAATCTTGAATTTCCCTGATAAAACCCCTTAAATCATCAATTGAACTAACAATATTTAACTTATCCACGGTTTATTTGCCTCAAATTAAAAATTAAATTATTATATAATATCGTAAAATTAAATTCAAACACAAAAAAGGGGCATGGGATGGAATAATATACCCCCCCTTTCCCCCATAAGCAGGGGTGTTTATTTATAAAGCCCGAACCTGAGCCTTATCACCGCAAAAAGGGCTTCAAAAAAAATACCCTTGGACATCTTGGACTTGCCCTTGGTTCTTTCGTAAAATATTATCGGATATTCCTTGAAATCGCAACCCGCTCTTTTCATCCTGTATTTCATCTCGATTTGAAAGGCATATCCTCTTGAATTAATGCCGTCTAAGTTTATCCTTTTTAGACAGTTCGCGTCATACATATTGAAACCGCCCGTCAAATCATCTATTTTAACCCCGGTGATTAATTTAGCATAAATATTGGCAAAATATGACATCAAAAGCCGTTTCATGCTCCAGTTTATTATCCTTATCCCGCCGACATACCTTGAACCAACTATCATTCCGCACTTTCTATCGTTCATGAGGCTGATAAAACCGATAATTTCATCGGGATTATGGGAAAAATCGCAATCCATCGTAATAACGTAATCGAAGCCCTTGCCTATGGCAAACCTAAATGCGCTTACATAAGCCGTTCCGAGACCTAATTTCTTTTTCCTTGTAATCAGGAACAAATTATCTTTAAATCCGGCGGCATTTTCATTTTTTCCGTCGCTTGCAAAAAAGCCCTTCACTATTTCTTGGGTTCCGTCCTGCGAATTGTCATCTATTATGACAAGACTTATGCCAATGTTTAACTCCTTAACCGTTTCATTGTTATTTAAGCTTAAAACGGATTTTATCATCATTCCGATATTATCTTTTTCATTATACGTAGGTACGGCAACGAGTATTTTCATAAAATTATCTTAAGATTGATTCACCCTGCTTTAATTTTTGGTATCTATGCGGTGATTTGGCCGGCAGCGTGTCAATAAACACTTTACATGCTTTTTTTAATATGCGTTATAGCCCTTTTTGCGTCAAAATCTTTCATCAAATACAGATAATACACCCTGATAAGCCTGAATTTAACATATATATCGAGCCTGCCTATTTCTTGTATGGATTTAAAATCACCCCCGTATATCCTCGCCGGATTTATCATATATTTATTGTCCATTATAAAAATGGCGTTTTCCTTGTTTATCTTGTTTAAATTTTGCCACAGGTCGTACTGGTTTAAAAATCCGGATATGTTGTAAATATTTACAGCGGGTTCATAACCTCCGTAATATATGAGCTCATCGGCAATAGCATAGTGGTGGGTTAAAATAAAAAGCGGATGATAGGCCGCCTTATAATCTTTATAAACGATGCCGACATACTTCGCCCCTCTTTTCCAGCCGAAAAGGTCGTTTATTATGTCTGCCGTTTCGGGGCTTCCGGGTATGTGGGGAATTAATGAAAACACCCAGCTTTTTTTAATATTTTTTTCCTTATCGATATATCTTATTATTTTCCTTACCGGTATCAGATTATAATATATCTGATTGTATAATACAAAACTTAAGAAAAATCCGAAAAATATCGCGAAATACACGTACGATCCGGCGGCTTTTAATATTAATGTTCCCCGTTGTTTTGCATGGCTTCCGCTTCCGGTAATCCTGTCCGCTACATATCCCATAACAGGAAAGGCAGCCATATATCCTATATCGGGCCAGTGGACAAGAATCCTGTGGAAATACCCGTTTACAATAAAGAAAACTAAGACGGGAAGCGACAGACAGACGGAATACAAAATCCCCTCGGCAATATCCAAACCGCCGCTGCCGCCGCCTGATTTCATATTTAACCAACCGGGAATAAATTTTTTTATGGAATAACCGAATGTCCAAATTAAAAACAGATAGATAAACGGCGTAATCACTAAAAATTGTCCAAGCAATCCGTCTATAAATAAAGACGCCACGGGTTTAGGATGCGAAAAGCCGTGCGAAAGCTGAAACCTGAAGGATATAAAATTGTATTTGGAATTCCAGTAAACTACCGGCAAAAAAACGAGGAGGGCGATAGCAAGAGCCAGATACGGATAAAATGTTTTTAAAACGGTTCTGTTTTTATTAGAAAGCAGTAAATACAGGAGAGCGGAAGGGGGGATTAAAGCGGCGGTATATTTGCTTAGAAATGCAAAACCCAAAAAAACCCCGGTAAGTATCCATAGCAATAAGCTCTTGTCAGGCTTGTCAGGGTTGCTCCATTTTTTAAACCTGTCCCCGTCCTTGTTTTTATACCCGAGGCTTTTATGAAAGGCTATCAAAAAACACAGATAAAAAAACAAAAGGGGTGCATCAGGCAACATCATAACGGATAGAACGGTGCCGAATATTACTGTCGATAAAAAAAACATAAAAGCAAAAAAAGACGCTCTTTTATTTCTAAAAAGCGTGTATGTAAGGCAGTATATCAAAAAGCCGTCTAAAAACGAAAAAATAACCGCACCCATCCTGACATTAAGTTCACTCTTTCCAAAAAGTCCGGTAAAGAAATAGATAACATAACTGGTGAAGGGGGCATCGTCAAGATAGCCGGGCGCCGGTTTGAGCGACCAGACAAAGTAATGGGCTTCGTCATTGCCAATGTTTAAAGTGGAAGCAAGGTGCAGGTGTATAAATAAAGCCGATACGGATAGTAAGATTAAATAAAATTCGAACCTGTATTTACCGTAATATTTATTAAAATATCCCAAAAGTTTAACTATTGCTCCTTCAAATTTGTAAAGGCTTTGTTTTCTTTATTTTCTTCATTACATAATTGAACCGCTCGCTTAATTCCAAAGACGCATCTACGGTTATAAAGGTAATATTCAATGCCCCGGCGCAGTTTTGAAGTAACGGTATATCTTGCGGCTCCGGCTCTTCAAAGATGGTTTTTTGGCTCAAATAAACGGATATGCCGGCCTCCGAATAGTCTTTGTTTTCCTTTGCTAAACCACCGGTAACCTCTCTATTTTTAAGCCTTTTTAATATAACTTCTTCTTTGCCATTATATATTTTAGAGTATATAATGGCAAAATTACAGTCTTTTTTTGCAAAATAGCTAAAAAATTTTTCCCTGTGCTCCCTCTTTAGGAAGGTTGCATCGAATATTATGCTTTTGCCTTCGTTAAAGAGCTTGACCCCCTCCCGAAGCATATTATCATAAACCGTTTCGCTTGCCTGCCTGCTGTACTTCAGTATTTTATCCGTATAACCGAATATCTCATGCCTCAATACGTCCGATTTTATGTTCCGGGAGTAAAAATAGCCCGCCAGCAGGCCGGAAAGAAGGCTCTTTCCGCTACCGGACAAACCTATATTAAGAATGACGACCGGTTTTTTTAAAAGCTCCACGTAAAACAGGGCTAAATTTAGATGCCGCAAGCCTTCCTGAAGCCTGCCCGAAAGAAAAGAAATCTTTGTTCTTACAACAGACCTGTATGCTTTAAAAAAGGGCATTATAAAGGGTTCATATTTTTCATACCCGCGGATATCCTTTTTATAGTTAAAAAACCCCTTATAGTAATTAAAAAAAAGGACGGATTCGTAGAAAAACCCGTTAAACTCAAAATCCATGAGTAAAAAGGCAACATCTAAGTATAAATCCTGGTTTCTAAACCTTTCGTTAAATTCGGCGCAGTCCATTAAACACACGCCGTTAACCCTTCTCCTGTCGATAACGGCTATGTGTTCCATTCTTAAATCGCCGTGCAGGTCTTTAATAAAGCCGTTTTCAATCCTGATATCTACAAATTCGTTAAACAACCTTGAACGCAAAAACCCGTCGTAAAACTTTTTCATATGTTCCAGAATGCCCGCAAGGCTGTTTACCCCATCCCCCGTAATACTTTTAATCCCGCTTTTCCCTTCGGCTCCCTTTAAATTATTAAAGCCGTTAAAAAGTTTTCCGATGGATAAAAAGTTATCATCCCAGTTTTCCCTGTAGACTTCGGTTTTAGCAAAACCGCTTATCCTTTTTGAAGATTTTGCATTTTTATGAAATAGATAAATTCTTCTGGCAACCCTTTTTAATACATCTTCTTTATTGTTAAGCCGATAGTTTTTAACGACGTTTTTATCGAGCGAATCCAAATCCAATATGCCGTTCAAAAACCTTTCAGACGCCACGTGCCTCATCCTTACCAGGACATCTTCTAACGCCCCGCCTTTAAAGCCGATAAAAACATGGCCGGCTCTTTGCCGCAGCTCCGCCAAACCCAAATATATACCCGAACAGGCCCTCCTGTTTAAAGAAAGTTCCTTTCTTGCAAAAAATCTTCTTTTTTCTAAGGACGAATAATCGACAAACCCAAAATTAACGGGCTTTTTTTGTTTATAGACAAATCCAGGGGTTATAAAAATACGAGATATGTGGGTTTGGGTAACACGTATTAAGTTTGGAGGAATTTTTTCATATTTGGATATAGCGTAGGTAATTCTTTGGATTTCTTCAGACTCAGCTTTCGACATTTAAAATTAACCGTCCACTCCTGCTTCTTTAGCCATATTTTTGAGCTTTTTTAACGCCTTAACCTCAATCTGCCTGATGCGCTCTTTGGTAAGATTGAAAATGAGCCCTATCTCGTTAAGCGTCCTTGGCTTTTCATAGTTAAGCCCGTATCGTAATATTATGACTTTTCTTTCTATATCGCCAAGCATTAAAAGCCATCTGTTCAACAGCTGTAACGTCTCTATTTTATCAAGCATACCGAAGGGGGACGTGCTTTCCTCATCCTCTTTTATAATATTTGCAAGGATTAAATTTTGCCCGTCTTCGCTTTGATTTTGACTATAGGAAAAATCAATGGAGTAAATATTTCCGATAAAACCTAGAAGCTTTTCTAGTTTTTTCCCCTCAATTCCCATGTATTGTGCAATCTCACCCATATTCGGCTCCCTTTCTAATTTGCCCGTCATATCTCTTGTCGCCCTTGAATATTTAAAAAGGTTTTCGGAAATATGTATAGGAAGCCTTATAAGCCTGCCTGAATTTAGTATTCCCCTCTCAATGGACTGTCTTATCCACCATATAGCGTATGTCGAAAACCTGAAACCCTTTTTAGGGATAAATCTATCGACGGCCTTTATAAGACCGATATTGCCTTCCATAATTAAATCGTCGAACGAAAGCCCCCTTCCAAGAAACTTTTTTGCCACACTGATAACAAGTCCGAGATTAGATTTAACCATTAGGTCTTTGGCTTCTTTGTCCCCGTCCTGCACTCTTAGGGCAAGATTATATTCCTCTTCTTTTGTTAAAAGGGGGTACTTTTTAAGATAGTTTAAATATTGCCGGGATATAACATTATCGGCAGGCGGGGTGATGGAAACTTTTTCGCCGCCTTCTAAAACTGCAGGCTCCGCATTTTTATTAGTTTTTGTTTTCAAGATTATAAAAATAAAATAAAAGGTTATAACGACTCACACTATATATAATACATAAAGCAAGCCTTGCATGATAAGGATGAACCCGCTTGATTAGGATTTAAAACCATCCTTGCCTATAAGTCTTACAAAATTTGCAGGAGCAATACTGTTAGAGCACATTTTACCATTTTTTTTCTCTATTACGAAGATATTTTGCGAACCGCCGTTTTCAAGGGGCATAACCATTATTCCGCCCTCGCTTAATTGGGCGAAAAGTGCCTCGGGAACATCGGGAGAACAGGCCGTAACAAGTATCCTGTCGTAAGGGGCGTATTCTTTAAACCCTATAGTTCCGTCGCCGATGATAAACGTAATATTATGAACGTTAAGCTTTCCGGCGATGTCTCTTGCCTTTAAAGACAAATTTCTTATGCGTTCTATTGTAAAAACGCTCATGCAAAGCATGGACAAAATCGCCGCCTGATAGCCTGAGCCCGTTCCTATTTCAAGAATTTTATGGCTTTTATTTAAACAAAGAGACTGCGTCATTAAAGCGACAGTGTAAGTGCTGGATATTGTTTGATTATAACCTATAGGAAGCGGGGCATCCGAATAACTTAATTCCTTTAACGATTCCTCGACAAATTTTTCCCGCGGAATTTTTCTTAGCGCATCCAGTGTATTCTTATCGGTAATCCCTTTCGCAATAAGCACCTGCTCCGTAACCCTGCCTATGGAGTTTTTAAAATTTATCATAAAGCCATGCCTTCAAATTTGACAATAAGATTTTATTACCCCCTCCCTTTCTTTTTTTATTCAAGACTTAATATCATAAAGAAAGTCGATATTTTTTAATTTTTCGATTGCCTTATAATTCGTCATATCGAGGTGTATGGGCGTAACGGAGATAACGCCGTTACTAATAGCCTCGTAATCGCTTCCGGGCATGTCTTCGAATCTTATATTTTTCCCCCAGATCCAGTAATATTTCCTACCGCGGGGGTCTATCTTTTCAACGACAAAGTCCTCAAAATGACGCTTTCCCTGCCTTGTAATGCTATATTCGAAGCTGTTTTGTTTGTTTATTATTGTTTGCGGTATATTTACGTTAAGCAGGGTATACTCCGGAAGGGAATATTTATGAACGGAAAAGGCAAGATTCAAAACAAACTCCGCCGCCTTTTGAAACGACAGTTCAAGATTATCCTCAAGAGAGGGGTCTTTTGGCAAATACCCGCCGCCTTTGTTCACAACCAATGAAACGGCTACCGACTTTATCCCCATAATAGCCCCTTCCATTGCCGCAGACACGGTTCCGGAATAAATAACGTCGTCGCAAATATTGCCTCCGTAATTTATACCCGATATGATTAAATCTGGTTTTGACTTTAATACGGAGTGAACGGCGATATTAACGGCATCTGTGGGTGTGCCGTCAACGGAGAATATATCCGGTTTGATTTCATTAACCCTTAACGGTCTATCGATGGTTAAAGAGTGGGAACTTGCGCTTCTTTCCCTATCCGGGGCAACAATAACGACATCGGCAAACTTTCTGAGCTCTTCAAATAAGATATTTATACCTGTTGCATAAACCCCGTCATCGTTTGAAAGAAGAATATTCATTATTATTTTCTCGACAACAAAAGGGACTTAATAAAATTAAGCTCATTATGAATGTTTTTTATGAGCCGTATATTGCCATTTTTTTGGGATGATTCTATCTTTATCGCTTTTTTTGCCCCTTCTATAGTAAATTTTTTATTATATAGATAATCTTTTATCAGTAAAAGTTTTTCGATATCTGATTTTAAATAAAGCCTGTGGGAGCTTTTAGATTTATACGGCCTTAAAAAAGTAAACTCGGTTTCCCAGTATCTTATGACATAAGGTTCGACATTTACTATTTTTGCAGCTTCCCCGATTTTATAATAAAGCTTCTCATCCACCGGATCCATTTTTATATTTTTTATTTATTTTTGATTTTAAAACAACCGAGGGCCTAAACTTCAGCACCCTTCTTTCGCTGATATAAATAGGCTTGCCTGTTTGGGGATTCCGGCCTCTTCTTCGTTTTTTTTCTTTAATAAGAAAGCTCCCGAAACCGGCCAGCTTGATCTGTCCATCACCTTCTACTTCCGATTTTATAAAATCAAAAAAAGAGTTTACATAGGCTAAAGATTCGGCAGAGGTCAAACCAACCTTGCTGCGAATCTTGTCTGCCATGTCCGATTTGGTCAAAGACATTTATTATTAACACCCCTGTTTATAAGATTCAATTGAGGTTAAATAAATTTAAATTAGTCCGGCTCTTAAAAATTTTAATCTGAAGTAGCTTCCTTGACTATATTCGAAAATGCAACCGGATCGGTTAATGCAATTTCTGCCAGGACCTTTCTGTTTAAATTAATCCCTTTCTTGTCAAGCACATTAATAAATTTTGAATAAGATATATTGTTAGCCCTGCATGCGGCATTAATCCTGACTATCCATAGACCTCTAAATGTCCTTTTCTTAACCTTTCTGTCCCTATAAGCATAATGAAGGCCCTTTAAAACAGCCTCCTGCGCCGACTTAAAAAGCCTGCTCCTCGCGCCGTAATAACCCTTTGCGAGCTTTAAAACCCTTTTATGCCTTTTTTTTGTTAAAATCCCTCTTTTTACTCTTGACATTGTATTTGACTCCTTTTATTATAAATAAGGAAGCAGCCTTTTGATATTCACGGCATCGACAAAATGAACGGCAGCGCTTTTCTTAAGCCTGTTCTTCCTTTTTCTTGCCTTTGAAGTTAATATGTGACTTTTGTTTGCCTTATAATGAATCACCTTCCCGTTAGCCGTCATTTTAAACCTCTTGTTTGCCCCCCTGTTGGTCTTAATCTTTATTTTTGTCATTTTTAAGCTCCTCCTTTTTCGCTTTAACCGGAATAATCACGGTACTGAAGGTTTTCTTAACATCCGGCTTGATAGGAAATTCAGGGATACCGAATTCTTTAACATCTTCGATAACCCTTAGTATTATCTTAATTCCTAAATCCATATGCACAAGCTCCCGGCCTTTAAATGTTACGACTAACTTTACCTTGTTCCCCTCTTTAAGAAAATTAATTATATTTTTTAGTTTAAACCCGTAATCATGTTTATCGGTATTCGGTCTGAATTTAACCTCTTTTACGCGGATAATAACCTGTTTTTTCTTGGCCTCCTGAAGTTTTTTATTTTGCTCATATCTAAATTTCCCATAATCCATCATCCTGCAAACGGGAGGTGTGGCGTCCTTGGACATCTCAACGAGATCAAGGGATTTTTCCCTTGCAAGCTTAATAGCGGCAAATAGAGGTATTATCCCAATTTGCTTGCCTTCTTCATCTATAACTCTAACTTCTTTCGCCTTAATACCCTCATTTATATTTATCCTAGTATTTTTCTGTATGCAAATCTCTCCTTTGTTTTTTAAATTTTAATATGGTTTTAGAATTATTGCATAATTCATGTTTAGTGTCAAGAAAATTTAGGGGGTTATGCCATTGTTGCATATTTACTTTGCGGATAATTTTTCCGCAAAATATTTTTATAATAGCTTTCCGTCTTTTTATCGTTTAAGTTTCTATAACACACTGCTAAATAATATAAAGTCTCCGGAATAACAGGCGTGCCCGGATACCGTTTAAGAACATTCTTAAATATGTAGGCAGCCGGCTTCCATAAACTTGCATTAAAATAGTAAAGCCCGGCAAAAAAACTATTTTTAGATAAATCCACATTTATTATCTTTATATATTTAAGAGCCTTTTTCGAATATGTTGAATAAGGATATTTTGACGCCAATTCTTCAAGTATAATCTTGGCATGCCTTAGGGGGCTTGCGGTTCTTCCGGTCGCCTGTTTTCTTTTATAATATGACATAGCCGCATAATACATCGCAAGAGGGATAAATTTAGACCTTGGATGAAGGTGGATAAAATCCATATACGCCCCCGCAGCTTCTATGAACTTTCCTCCCAGAAAGTAAGCGTCGCCAAGCTTTAACTCAGCCTTTTGTGCATTGCGGTATGTCGGGTAGTTCTCGATAAGGGCTTTAAAATTTTTGACCGATTTGGAATAATTATGCTGCCGGGCGTAAAAAAGACCTTTTTTGTAATAAACATCGGGGGGCAACATATGCTTTTTGATATTCTTGGCACATCCGGTTAAAAGGATAAAGGATGCCGAAGATATTGTCAGCGCCATTATAGATATAACTGATAACCGGTATATTTTACTTTTCATATCGCGCTCCGTTAAAATCGTTTATTTTATATGAAATATCTTGCTGCCTTTTGAAACCGCCACTTTTATTTTAACATTATAAAGGTAATCGTCAACATTTATTTTTAAAGGAACTTCGATTCCGTCTTTTGAAATATAGTTTTTAAAATAAATAGCCTCGAGCATTTTTTTATTCCTTACCGCAACAATTTTCTTGATAAGATATTTTGTATCCACGTAGATATAATAATTATTATAATAACCGCCGGATCTTTTATGATATTCAAAAAAGAATCCGTCCGCGGTATCGTAAAAAATATCGGAATTCTTGATTTTATGAAGATTGTCTAAATTTAAAAAAATTCTAAACGCCAGGAAAAATCTTTTGTATAAAAGTTTTTTACCCTGATATTTTTTATTAAAATAAATGGTTTTAGTCTTATCGCTACCCGGATCAAAAAACACGGCCTTATTTTTGCCTTTGATTATCTCAGCATAAAAAAGCGGCTCACCGTATATATCGGAAATAATAAATTTTATATATTTATTTTTAACGTATTTATAAAGTCCGGCTTCTTCAAGGGAAAAACGGCCACCGTATGTTGTTATTACAAGTCTTCCGGACATTCCTTGAAAATTTTCATAATTTTTTGCAAGCCCCGCCAAAACCTCTTTCTCGGTTTTATACGTGATTTTAACAGGTTTTTTAAATCTTTCGGTTTTTTTGACGTAATAGCCGCATCCGCTAAAACTTAACGGCAAAACAAATAAAATAATCAGGACGGCCGGGATAGCTATATATTTTAGTTTTAAGGATCTCAAATTTTACTTATTTAATTTTCACAAACATTTTCTTCTTCATTTATTACCAATACGTGGGGGGGGTTAGCGTCTCCTTTGGTAATATCCAAGAACTCAAGATATGCCGCTTCGTCATTGTCAATATTATAAAGCTTAAAATTTTCCCTTTTAAGCAAAAACTCCTTTATGAAAGCCTCGACCTCCGGCATCCCGGTATTTGCCCGTCCGTATATTTTTATCATTCTGATATGGCTTAAAATTTCTAAATCAGGATTTTATTTATAAATAAATCCTCTAATATTCTTTCGATTTTGTGGAATTTTGAAATGTCGGTTGAGCCTCCCTGTGCAAAATCCCTCTTTCCCCCACCCTTTCCTCCAACTTGCCCGCTTAAAAACTTAACTATTTTAGAGGCGTCAACGGCGCCTTCGGCAGAACAGATATAAATTAATCTTTCTTTATTGATTAAAGAAACAAAAACCACGACGCTGTCTCCCTCCGGAAAATCATGCCTGGATTTTAATATGTTGAGCAGTTCCTTAAGGTCGTCCTGCGAGAAATCTTGAAATTTGGAGATTAAGTAATGGATAGAGCCGAGGTTTTTAAATTTTTTAACGAGCCTTTCGGATTCGAATGTGTTTAGTTTTAGCTTGATACCGCTATTTTCTTTTTTTAAATATTCGTAGTCATAATAAAGAGTTATTATTTTATTATATATATCCGGCCTTGAAGCCTCCAATAATGAAGCGATATTGTTTAAGTTATCCTCTTCCATATATAGCTGATTTAAATAGTTATAACCGGTAACCGCCTCAATCCTCCTTATGCCGGAAGCGACGGAATACTCGCGCATTATTTTAAAAAATCCTATCTCCCCGGTTCTGCGTACGTGCGTTCCCCCGCAAAACTCTTTTGAAACATCCCCGATTGAAACAATCCTGACCGTATCCTCGTATTTCTCGTCGAAAAAATGGAGCGCCCCGGCGCGGGAAGCGGATTCAACGTCAAGCTCCTCTGTCTTAACCTCCAAATCCGAAAAAATATACTCGTTTACAAGGAACTCCACTTTCCGCAGCTCACTGTCGGAAACAGGCTTTGCCTGCGAAAAATCGAACCTCAACCTTTCCGGATCCACGGACGAACCCTGCTGAACAACATAATTTCCTAAAACTGCTCTTAAAGCGCTCTGTAAAAGATGAGTGGCGCTGTGATGCGATGCCGTTTTTTTTCTGGTATTCCTATCGACAGTAAATCTTGCAGGGGTTGGCGTCTTACATCTTCCAAATACTCTTCCATAGTGCAATATTATGCCGCCTTTTGTTTTAAATGTATTAAAAACTCTTAGATGTCCGTCTTTCCATTCTATTACCCCCTCATCACCCGACTGACCGCCTCCGCCCGGATAAAATGAGGTTATATCCGATATCGCATAAAAGGCATCCCCGTCTTCCGCATTATTTGTCAACGCACCGGACTCATTTAAAAAACCAAGGATATTGCCTCTATCATCAAGCCTGTCATACCCTGTAAAACTTGTTTTTGGAAAACTTAGAGCGATATCTAAAATATTAAATTTTTCCTTTTTTTGCTTTGAACCCTTTTTCTGAATATTCATAAGTTCATCGAATCTTTTTAAATCCAAAGACAGGTTATTTTCCGATGCAATATCCATGGCTAAATCTAAGGGAAAGCCGTTAGTGTCGTAAAGTTTAAAGATAAAGTCGCCGGGTATGGTTTTCTCCCCGCTATCTTTTAATTCCATTATCTTTTCCTCGAGAAGTTTTAAGCCAAAACCAACCGTATTGTTAAATTTATCATACTCTTCAGGCATTATCTTCTCAAAAACTGCGATGCCGTCCCCAACTTCGGGATAAAATCCGCCCATCACAATCACGACAATATTTCCTAAATGTATCAAGTTTTCTGATGTTAAGTTTAGCTTTAAAGAAAATCTTATGAGCCTTCTTATTATTCTTCTAAAGACATAGCCCCTGCCTTCATTTGACGGAAAAACCGATTCTGCGGCCAAAAACATTGACGTCCTGATATGGTCGCTTATCACCCTTACGGCTGTATCATAATTTTCATCCCCGCCGTTATACATTCTTCCCGTGATGTTATCTATCTCGTTTATGTACGGCTTAAAGACATCCGTATCATAATTAGATTTTACATTTTGCAAAACCCTCAAAATTCGTTCAAGCCCCATACCCGTATCTATCGAGGGTTCTGGAAGTTTTGCAATGGCGCCCCCCGTGTCTTTATTAAACTCCATAAAAACAAGATTCCAAATCTCTAAATACCTTCCGCAATCACAGTTTACACCACATCCTCTATGGCCGGGCTCTTCACTTCCGGTATCGAAAAATATCTCGCTAGAATAACCGCATGGACCGGTTTCCCCCATTTGCCAGAAATTCGAATCATCCCCAAGTTTGTAAATTTTACTTTCGTCAAATCCGATGACATCTTTCCATATCGAATATCCCTCGCTATCCCTTTCATGAACCGAAACATAAAGGCGATTTTCATCCATCTCCAGAATATCTTTTAAGAATTTATGGGCAAAGATGACGGCATCCTTTTTAAAGTAATCCCCGAATGAAAAATTTCCGAGCATTTCGAAAAAAGTATGATGGCGCGAAGTTTTGCCGACATTTTCCAGGTCGTTATGTTTACCGCCCGCCCTCATGCATTTTTGGATAGTCACTGCTCGTAAAAATGGCGGCTTAACCTGACCTGTAAAATACTCTTTAAATTGAACCATGCCCGCATTAGTAAACATAATAGATTCGTCGCCCGCAGGAATTAAAGAGGAGCCGGCCACAAGGGTATGCCCCTTTTCCTGAAAATAGTTTATAAATACCTCTCTTAATTCGCCTGACGATAAAGTTTTCATCGGTAAAATCCTTAATCCTTCCTGATTAATTTCTAATCCTTTCTAATCAATTGAATTTATATCCAATATACCTTCGATAACATCGGAAGAAAACCCTTTACGCTGTAAAAAATCATATAACCTTTTTTTAAATATCAGATTATTTTCTTTATATTTAATCAGTGAAACCGTTTTTTTATTTAAAGCCTTAAGGGCTATATCCTTTTCTTCCTCTTTAGTATAAAACTTATCGATAAGTTCATCTGCGAGCTGCTTGTTTATCCCCTTTTTATATATGTCATAACTTAATTTTATTCTTCCGGTAAGTTTTCCCTTGCCGCTTTTTATCAGGCCCTCGGCAAGGGCTTCATCATTTATATAGCCGTATTCTTTTAATTTTTTAACGGCTTGAGCTATCTCATTAGTCGAAAACTTTTTTCTAATCATCTTCCCCAGCATGGATTTTTCCGAGTACGATTTTATGGAAAGAAGCTTAAGGGAATAATCCAAAGGCGTCCCCGTAGTTTTTAATTTTCTTTTCGACATGCTATTTTGCGATACCTTCAATTTTTAACTACCCCGTATGAAAGGACCGGATGCCCTGTTGCCTAAAGACCCGGTAATATCCCCTTCCGAAGCATTTACTCCGGATATTAATAAGGCAAGGTCGTTTGGCGAAGTAGACTCGGCTAAAGCGTTTTCGTAAGTAATCAAACCGGCCTTATAAAAATTATAAAGGGATTGGTCGAACGTCTGCATCCCGTATTGAATATTGCCGCTTTTTATATAATCCCTAATTCTTGCCGTCTTATCCTCGTTGGCAATACAGTCTTTTATCGTTTCCGTTCCGACCATCACTTCGACGGCCGGAAGCCTGTCTTTTTTATCAACCTTAATAATAAGGCGCTGCGATATTACGGCCGAAATTACCGACGCAAGCTGTATCCTGATCTGTTTTTGCTGATACGGCGGAAAAACAGCAATAATTCTGTTAATGGTTTCCTGCGCATCGAGCGTGTGAAGCGTGCTCATAACAAGATGCCCCGTCTCTGCCGCCGTTATTGCTGTCTCGATAGTTTCAATGTCCCTCATCTCGCCCACTAAAATAACATCCGGGTCCTGCCTTAAGGCTTCCCTTAAACCATGCGAAAAGGAGTAGACATCCATGCCTAATTCACGCTGGTTTATCATAGCCTTTACATCCTTATATAAATACTCTATCGGATCTTCTACCGTTATCACGTGAACCGCTCTATTATTATTGATATAATCTATGATGGACGCGAGCGTTGTTGATTTTCCACTCCCGGTAACACCCGTTACAAGGACAAGCCCCCTTTCTTTTAACGCAATAGATTTTATAACTTTTGGAAGATTTAAAGAATCGAAAGAAGGGATGTTAAACGGTACATATCTCATTGCTATGCTTATGGAATTTCTTTGGGAAAATATATTTACCCTAAATCTACCCACATTAGGCAGGCTATAAGCCAAATCCACATCTTTATTTTCCTGAAACACCTGAAGCTTATGTTTATCCATCATGCTCAGGGCAATTTTTTCAATCATATCCCTTGATAATATGCCAAAATTTTCTTGATGATAAATCTCCCCGTTGATTCTGAATACGGGACATAAATTTACCTTAAGGTGCACATCCGATGCCCTCATATCGGCAGATGCCCTCAAAAGCCTTTCTATAAAAGACGCCTCTTCATCTGCGGCTACCATATATATAACTATGCTCCATAGATTAATATCTTGCCAAAATAATATGGAAGTAATAATTTTATCAGGGAGTTTTTGGATAATTTACCGAAGGTTAAATTTTACCATGATTTTAGAATATATTTCATCCCTTAAAGCGGGATTATTTTTAAGCGATTCTTTCGCCGCTTCCCTTCCCTGGCCTAATCTTTCTTTACCGTAACTAAACCATGTTCCCGTCTTTTCTATTATACCGTTATCCGCTCCCAAATCTACAATATCTCCCTCCAGCGATATTCCGCTGTCGTATATTATATCAAACTCGGCTTCCCTAAACGGAGGGGCGACTTTATTTTTAACAATCCTCGCTTTTGTGCGGGAACCAACAACCTCATCCCCTTTTTTAATGGAACCTATCCTTCTTATATCTATTCTAACGGACGCGTAAAACTTCAGGGCGTTTCCGCCGGTTGTAGTTTCCGGAGAGCCGAACATCACACCGATTTTCATTCTTATCTGATTTATAAAAATAACGGAGGTGTTAGACTTAGCTATCGCCGACGTGAGCTTTCTCAATGCCTGCGACATTAGCCTTGCCTGAAGGCCCATATGAGCGTCCCCCATTTCCCCTTCTATCTCGGCTTTTGGAACAAGCGCCGCAACGGAATCTATAACCAAAACATCTATGGAACCGGAACGAACAAGCGAATCGGCTATTTCTAAGGCCTCTTCGCCTGTGCTCGGCTGAGAAACTAATAAATCATCCACATTGACCCCTATTTTTTTGGCATAATTCAAATCGAGGGCATGCTCGGCATCGATAAAGGCGGCGATTCCGCCCCTTTTTTGTGCCTGGGCAACTATTTGAAGCGTAAGAGTGGTTTTGCCGGAGGACTCAGGGCCAAATATTTCAATAACCCTGCCCTTCGGTATTCCGCCTATGCCCAGTGCAATATCTAAAGACAAAGACCCTGTTGGAATAGCCTGAATATTTTCGGCGGGCGGTTTTCCGCCAAGTTTCATTATGGCGCCTGCGCCGAATTGCTTTTCTATTTGAGAAATGGCTAAATCCAAGGCTTTTAATTTTTGGTCGTTTACGGCATCTTTAACCTTGTTATCTTTGCTGTCCGTGGGTTTTAAAGACATTTTAGCTCCTATGTTTTATATAATTATTTAATTATATTTAATTATTACAGGCACTTCAAACCCTGGAGCCCTCTAACGCGATGCCCCTCCCGGAACTTCCGGGCGGGAAACGGCATCACGCTTTTCTTTTATTAAGCCGATTAATTAAAAGTTATAGCCTAAAAAAAAAATAATATCAAGTTAAATTATGGTTGACATCATTAGTTTAGCGTTGTTCCTTTATCAGCGATAAAGAAGTTCCGTTTAGCAGCCTGTAAATCCAGAATAAGGCCATTTTTGACGTATAGGCCTTAATATCCGATCTGGAGCCCGTAAATAAATACTTTCTTACCTCTTTTATTTTAGCCGACGATAAGGCTATAAAAACGGTGCCGACAGGATAATTGTCATGAGGGGTCTTGGGTCCGGCAAAACCGGTAACGGCAAGACCGATATCGCTTAAAGCCTTTTTTCTCACCTGATTTGCCATCTCCATAGCGCAACTTTCGGAAACCGCCCCGTCTTTTTCTATAATGCCGCTATCTATCCCTAATATACCGGTTTTAGAATAATTTGAATATACAACGCCGCCATAAATAAAATAACCGGACGAACCGGGCAAATCGGTAAGTTTATTGGATATATAACCCCCCGTCAAGGACTCCGCAAGAGCAATAGTGACACCCTTTTCCCTGAGCAGGTTTGAACAGACTGTATTGAGTTCGTCATCATCATAACCGTAAAGATGATTCTTAAATATATCCACGACTGCCGCATCCGCCGCCCTTATATTTTCATTGAGTTTTTGCGTCGAGACCCCGTTTATGTAAGTGCTCAAAATAATTTCGCCGAAAGAATATTCAAAATTAAAATTACACTCGGAGTTCTTCTTTAACATCTCAAAAAGCCTTTCCAATTCCTTTTCTTTTAGGCCAAACAGCCTGTATCTCCTCAGTTTTATAAAATAATTAACCCCCAATTTTCCAAGCATCTTCCCTAAAACATGGCTTTTGAACATATTAACGGCATTTTTAGGCTCTAAAGGCATAGCCGCAAAAAATACAGGCTCCGTAAGATAAAAACCGGAAATTCCGGAGTTTTGATTGGGGATAATAAAAGAATTCTCGGGAAAATAACAGGCTTTTCCGTTTGGCTGGTTTAGCTCCTTCTTATTAAATTCATACACAAGCCTCATTAAATCCACGGCATCTTTGCTTTCTACAAGCTCTTTTTTAAGTACCTCGGCGGCGATGCTTTGGGTAATACAGTTATTTTCCGTCATCCCGCCGCAAATTATCACACACCCCCCCTCCGAGACCATATGCGACATTGCCTTATAAATATTATTCCTTTCGGTTTGGGGGAGTATAACAGCTTCGTTAAATCCAATATTATAGGTTAAAAGCACTTCCGATAAACCTTTAATAGCCTCTCCGCCGAAGGCAAAATTATAATCACCGGTTATGACAAGAATTTTAATGTTCATTTATTTTATCTTTTTTAATTTATCTCTTCCTTAAGCTTAATTTATCCCTCTTAAGCTTAGGACGTGAATTTAAACCGCGGCTATTAAAAGAATAATAACTCTTAAAATAACCGCCGAAAATATGCCGGCGGCAACATCGTCAAGCATGATGCCTAACCCGCCGGCTATTTTCTTATCTATATACCTTACGGGAAAAGGCTTTAATATGTCAAAAAACCGGAACAGTCCAAGCCCGGCTAAAGCATAAACAAAGGAAAAAGGCGCCCAAAATCCCCCCGTCATAGTTATAAAATACCCTAAAACCTCGTCAATCACGACGGACGGTGGATCTTTGACCCCAATTAATTTTTCTGCCTTGGAGGAATAATATGCCCCCGCGGCAAAAATAACCAGACAGATTACTATATATTCATACGGGTTTAATAGCCGGAGCAACGCGGCATATATAATAAACCCGGCAATAGAACCGGCCGTTCCGGGTGCATATGGAAAGAAACCGGCATAAAAAAAGGTTGATATAAATATAGGTAAATTAAATTTATTCTGCTTTTTCATAATATACCTTTCATACCTCCTATCCATAAAAGACATGCCTTTGTATCCCATAAAGGGGAGGGGATTTTTGTATTCTAATCATACTTTACTCCCTTCTCCCCTTGCGGGAGGGGCAGGGAGAGGGGACTAAAATTACGGCGACTGAAATTTATATCTTCTCATCTTTATATTTAAAAGTATTGCAACCGCCGACATATCCACAATAATGGATGTCCCGCCATAACTAAAAAACGGCAGGGGAACCCCGACGACCGGCAGCAAGCCGACCGTCATATAAATATTTATTATCGTATGAAGCGCAAGTATGCTAAGCGCCCCGGCTCCAAGTAAAAATCCCTGCATTTTTTTTGTCTGATACACAATTTCAAATCCCCTTATTATGAGCACAAAATATAATGCAATAAGGATTAATCCCCCGAAAAAGCCAAACTGCTGGGAAAATGTAGAAAATACAAAATCGGTATGCTTCGCGGGTAAAAAATTTAGAGTGCTCTGAGAACCGTTGCTAAATCCGTTTCCAAAAAGTCTTCCTGCTCCCACCGCAATCTCCGACTGTATTATATTATATCCTGCCCCCAAATAATCTTTAGCGGGATGTAAAAAAATCAGTATCCTGTTTCTTTGATACAGCTTTAAATCAAGCCATAAAACGGGTCCTAAAAATAGCGCTATGCCGGTTAAAATTAAAATAGCGCTTCTTTTAATGCCGGCAAGGTAAATTATTATAATTCCGGCAAAAAAAACTATTAACGCGGTGCCTAAATCAGGCTCTTTTGCGATTAATAACGCCGGCAAAAGAATTATTATTAAAGGGATTATTAACTCCTTAATGGAATAAAAATTTTTATTTTTATAAGAGGTCAGATATTTAACAAGAGCGAATATTAGCCCAATTTTCATAAATTCAGACGGCTGAAACGAAAACGCGCCGAGGGAAATCCAGCGGGAAGCGCCGTGAGTAATCCTGCCCTTTAACAATACGGCTATTATTAATATAAATATAAATCCGTAGATATAATACGCAATCTCTATAAGGGTGTTATAATCGATGGATATGATCGCAAACACCAGTAAAAAGGCTACGATAAACCATATAATCTGCTTAATTGCATATGGATCGAAAAGGCCTTGATGATTTACGCTTAACGACCCGTAAAGGTTTATAATGCCTATGATGGAGATTATAATCACGGTAAAAAATATTACAAAGTCAAAATTTTTTGCATATTCATTATCAAGTATTCTCATATTGCCTTACCCCGCAGCCGGCATTTTTACCCGCACCGGCGGCATGTATTTTGTTTACAGACGCGCAGGCGAAGATGCGGCGGAAATCCATTCTATAAAAATCCATTCTATAAAATTAAAAGTTTGTATAGATAAAACTCGGCATCCCGCTCTTGCCCTTACCGTTAACTTTTCTACGGACTGGCGGTTTCCACAAGCCTTTTTGCTCTAAATATTTTTCGACGATTTCCTTTGCGATAACCGCCGCATTTGCACCCATAAAACTTGCATGCATATCTAAAACAACGACGGCTATTTGGGGATTTTTAAGCGGGGCAAATCCGACAAACCAGGCATTATCCCTGTATTTTCTCGGTATCTTTTTAATATCGTAAATCGAGTAAGTTTTTGATATAATCTGCGCAGTTCCGGTTTTTCCGCAAAAAGTTACACCGTTAATTCTGCCGTTTACCGCAGTCCCGTAGTTTTTGTTTACGGCATCGCAAAGTCCCTTTTTTACCACCCTCAAATAACTTTTTTTAATACTTACATGTTTGACAAGCTCCGGCGCCATTTTTTTTAAAACCTTGCCTTTCTGTGATACGATTTTTTTTAATAAATAAGGCCTGTATAAATTTCCGCCGTTGGCAATAGCGCTGTATGCCGTTATAAGCTGAATAGGGGTGACAATGTCATAGCTTTGTCCGATAATTGCCGAAAGGGTGGAACCTTTATACCAATGACTGTGATATATTTTATAAACAAGCTGCCTTGTCGGTATGAAACCGGGGATTTCACCGGGCAGGTCTATTCCCGTTTTTTTTCCGAAACCAAGCTTAAACGCATAGCTTGCCAGCTTATCAATGCGCATTTTTGCCCCCAGGTGATAGAAATACGTATCGACAGATTCCGCGATTGCCCTGTAAAGATTTACTTTAGAGTTCTGGTTAGGGTTCCAATTGTAAAAAACGGCATTGCCCAATTTAAAGCTGGAACCGGAATAAATTTTTTCTTTTGGTGTTATTAAATGCAAAGAAAGGGCTGCCAAAGCGCCTACCACCTTAAAAGTAGAGCCTGGTGCAAGCGCATTCTGGATAGCTTTGTTTTCTAAGGGATGTTGGTCGTTTTTTATAATTTTATCCCAGCGCTTTTGGCTAATCCCTTCGGAAAAGTAAAACGGATTAAAAGAAGGGGTGGAAACCATGGCAAGTATCTTTCCGTTGTTCGGATTCATGGCGATTACCGCCCCTTCCCTTGTTTTCATAAGTTTATACGCAAGCCTTTCCAAAGGTAAATCAAGGGTTGTGTATAGATTTGCCCCCATAACGGGCTTTTTGATAATAATTTTACCGATAGGTTCGCCACGGGAATTTACAACAACCCGTTCTCCCCCGTCTTTGCCCCGCAAATATTTTTGGTAATAATATTCTATCCCAGTTTCGCCGATAATATCGGAAGAATTAAGATAATCGTATTTTTTTTCTTTAAGTTGGAAGGATGAAACAGGCCCGACATATCCAAAAACCTGGGCGCCGATTTTTTTATAAGGATAGTGCCTTATCGGAATCTTAGCGATAAAAAAACCGGGCAGAAATATCTTATTTACCTCAAACCTCGATAATTCTTTAACCGAAATATTGCGCATAAGAATAATCGGCTCGTAGGTGGGTAAAAATTTTTCTTTTTCGACCGTCTTTAAAAGCTTATTATAATTTTCATGCATTAACCTCGCTAAAAATACTAATTCTGTTTTTAAATCCTTTATATGCGCAAGGGTAATTGCAATATTAAATGAAGATTCGTCATCTACAAAAATTTTACCTCCGCTTGAAAGTATATTACCCCTTGGAGCTGTGAGATATATAACCCTGGTGGCATTATTCTCTGCCAGCTTATAATAATAATCGCCTTTAATTACCTGCAAATAAACCAACCTGACTATTAAAATAAAAGTTAACAGGGTAAATATTATAGCCAATAAATTAATCCTGTTTTTTTGCCCTTTTAATATTCCGCCTTCATTGTATAATGATGACATGACCCTTTTTGATTACATAAAATTTTTGCTGGTTCATTGCGAATAAACCATTTGGATGCAAGTATTCTTTGTCTTCTATAAGGCAGGATCGCATGTTTAATAACCTTGTGGGTCTATCGCAACATATCTAAAGCCGATACCTTTAATCTCTTTCACTAAGTTGCCGATGGAACCTAATTCGAAAAGTGATGCCACATGCTCCTTAGGCACGTCTATTTTGGCAAGTTTACCGTAGTGGCGGACCTTAGCCTCCTTAAAACCATTTTTCGCTAAAATTTCCTCCGCTCCGGCAATCATTTTGATTTTATCCTGCGTTATTGTACTTCCAAAAGGTATTCTTACCGCAAGGCATGTCGTTTGAGGCTTATCCCAAATATCTATGCCGAAAAACTCAGACACCCGCCTTATATCCGACTTGCAAAAAGAGGCCTCCTGCAACGGGGATAAAACACCGAATTCTCTTTCCGCGATTATATCCGGCCTGTCGTTTGCCGTTGAGACGTCGTCCGCATTGGTTCCAACCGCTATGCTGTACGTTTTGGGGATATAAGGCATTATCGTTTTAAATAACGAAATTTTGCAGAAATAACACCTCATCCTGTCGTTTTTAATATAAGATTCTTCCAGAAACTCTGAAGTCCTGACCACTATATGTTGTATTTCAAGTTCCCTTGCCCTTTCTTTGCAAAAACTAAGCTCCTTTTCTGGCATAGCAAAGGAATTCCCGGTAATGGCAATGACATTTTTGTTGCCAAGAACCTTTTTTGACATAAATAATAAAAAAGTTGAATCTATCCCGCCGCTAAATGCAACGGCAATCTTTTTCGCCTTTTTTATCACTTTTTCGAGACTGTTTATCTTATTTTTTAAGACATTTATCATATTAATTAAAAATGAAAAGCGGCCAGCGCATTTTTGTTTATCTTAATATCCGCTTTAGATTCAAGATAATTTACATAATTATATAAAAATTCCTGTTCCTCTTGCATTGCGTACGCTTTCTTTTGTTTCAACATCGTATTTTTTTTGTTTTTATTAATATTTACATTAATATATTTTGGAAAATAAACACTCGATATTTTAATCACGGCAAATTCTGATTTTACTGGAAAAACCTTGCTTATCACAACATTGGCGGGTGTTGAAAAAATAGCCTTCAATACACTTTCATTCAAACCGTATTTTTTAAAATAACTTGATTTAACAAAACCGGTTTCGGAGTATAACGGAACGGATTCCAATGTTCCCTTAAATTCTTTTGCTAATCCTTTAAAATTATTATCGGATAAAATAACCCTTTTAAGAAAACTACCGGCACCCGTGAGGGATTTAAAAAGCGCAATCTTGAAAGCAACTGATTTATTGTCTATTTTGTAGTTATCTAAAAACTGTCCATCCGCCATACTGAAAGATTCCTCGATTGCCCTTCTGATATAAGACCTTGCTATTTGTGATTTATATGACTTTTCAAAGTCGGCGGGGGTAGTGTGATTAGCTAATAAAACAGAGTTAAATAGTTTATTGCTAAACTCTCCGTTTTTTTGAAATGAAGGGAATAATGCGATATTTCTTGCTATAAAACCTGCGGAGACATAAATTCCAAATACGCCTGTTTTGGATTCAAGGACTTTGTCGGCAATTAACGAAGATAGCGCCGCCCCCGATAGATTTAGCTCTTTTAACTGTTTGCGGTTTAATTTATTGCCGTATAAACGTTCATATTCATTTTCAAGTGACCCGTAATAACTATTAAACTGATCCGTGGAGATCCCTTTTCCGCCCACGGTGGCAACATCCTGGGATGAAATTTCTCCGCCTCCGCCAATAATATACGGAAGAAAACTAAACCCCACAACAAACAGCACCCCCACAAGGATCGTAATAATCTTGCCCACAGTGGAGGCATAAAATCTCCTCAAAAAATCCAGCATAATGTTTTAAAACCCCTTAAAAATAAAAACTTTTATCCGTTACCGGTTTTACGGCCGTTACCAAAATAAAATAAATTACATACAGTCTTATTTTATATGCCAATAAAATTTTATGCAAATAAAAAATTGGGCAATGCTAATCCAGAATTATTCTATTTCTTTTTAAAAAGTTCTTGTAACCAATTTTTTTAAAAATAAAAAATAGCAACGGCGAAATTAATGAAGTAATTATGGATACCGGAAGGCTGTAGAAAAGAAAAAAATTCCAGTAATTAAAATGCATGCCTAAAGAGTAAAAAACTATTAAAAAAAGCATAAGGTAATAAATTGTGGATGACAAAAATGTTATTAAAATCTCGTTTACCCCATTTTTTGATGAAACTTTCCGCCATAAAATATAAGAAACGGCATAAGAAACAATCCCTGCAAGGGGGAAAACCGCAGGATTTAAAGCCGTCATAGAGCCGTAAATATAAAATATCAGATAAGATAATGCGGCGCCGGGATAGACATCTATATATGCCGAAATATATATTAATGCTATGAGGGGCATGTTCGGAAGAATATTGGTCGCATGAAAATTACCCCTCAGCACCAAAGACATAAGTATTAAAAACAAGGAAAAACAAAATATGCAAATATATTCTGCCGCATTATTCTTCGACAAGTACATGTTTGGCATTAAATAAGTTTTTATGGGGAACTATCGTTATTCTTTGAAATATTTTGTATCCTTTCTTCTTTACCGAAAATACCTTGCCGACCTTTATACCGGAAGTAAAAATCCCCCCCAATCCCGAGGTTAAAATTTCATCGCCTACATTGACTTTTTGGGAATTAAACACAAAGCGCATTTTAAGATAGCCGTCTCCAAACCCCTGAGCTATGCCGAGAGTGCCGGTATTTGCATCCACTACGGAAACAACACATTTAGGATTAGTAACGGGAATAACTTCGGAGCGACTATTCCCATCGTAAACAACCCTTCCAACAATTCCGCTATAGGAAATAACCCCCTCTCCCACTTTAACCCCGTCTTTTTTTCCTTTGTTTATATAAAAGCTGTCTAACCAGCCCTCTATTCCGTGAAGCGTAACGGTAGCCGGAATGGATTTTTTGGCAATAGTATCCTTTAAAAACAAAAGGGCCTTAAGTTTTTCATTTTCTATCCGATAAGCCTTATATTTGTCTAATTTATACTTAATGATTTTTATTCTGGCTTTAAGTAACGAGTTATCTCTTTTAAGCGATAAGAGATTTAAGTAATTCGCATATAATTTTTCAAGAACACCTATGGGATAGTCTGCCACTTTATATGCATTATACAAAGAATTGTTTATAAAATTAGAAAATAAACCGCCGGATTTAAATCCGTTAACGGATAAAATATACAGCAAAACGGATATTGCAATTACTGCAAACAGGGCTATTGCATCCTTATATTTTTTAATCTTTACATTTTTAAAAAATTTTCCCACAACTAATTCTCAAGCATTATATCTTTCAACATATTGATTTCGCTTAATGCTTTACCCGCACCCCTTACTACGCATGTAAGCGGGTCATCGGCTATTATTACCGGAAGTTCGGTATGTTCCCTTATAAGGACATCGATATTTTTTAAAAGGGCTCCGCCCCCTGCAAGAACAATCCCTCTGTCCACAATATCCGACGAAAGCTCAGGGGGTATATTTTCAAGGGTGGCTTTTATCGCATCTATTATCTGACCCACGGGTTCCGATATTGCCTCCAATACCTCCGATGATATTATCTCAACAATTTTAGGTATTCCGCTAACTAAGTCCCTCCCTTTTATACTCATTTTTGATTCTTCCTCGACGGGATAAACTGTTCCTATCGTTATTTTTACGAGCTCGGCGGTTCTATCCCCTATAAGCAGGTTATACTTTTTTTTAACATATTGTATGATAGCATCATCTATCTTATCTCCACCAACCCTTAATGATTTTGCATAAACTATGCCGGACATAGAAATGACCGCAACCTCCGTTGTGCCGCCCCCGATATCTACTATCATATTCCCGGCGGCTTCCGTAATTGGAAGTCCCGCTCCAACGGCTGCGGCAACCGGTTCTTCCAGAAGATAAACAGTCCTTGCCCCGGCGGCTTCAACCGACTCCTTGACGGCCCTTCTTTCAACGGCGGTAATACCTGAGGGAATTGCTACGATAACCCGCGGTCTTATCATGGTCTTTCTGTTATGAATCTTTCGTATAAAATATTTAAGCATGGCCTCGACAACTTCAAAATCGGCAATGACGCCGTCTTTCATAGGCCTAATCGCAATAATGTTTCCGGGCGTTCTGCCAAGCATTTTTTTAGCGTCTTTTCCCACGGAAAGAATCTTTCTTACTCCATGCAAATCGATATGAACCGCCACAACGGACGGCTCGTTTGAAACAACGCCCTTATCTTTAACATAAATAAGCGTATTTGCGGTACCAAGATCAACCGCCAAATCGTTGCTGAATAACCCAATTAAATTGTCAATAAACATAATGCGCCCTCTTTACTTTATAAAATAAAATACGAAAACGAAAATACTTTAATTTTTCTTTAAAATATCTTTACGATGTTATACCATATCGTTTTTTTTGGCAATGAAAAAGTTGTCCTATCTTACCACATCATAATGTTCGGACGGCTTAAAGAAATAGCCTCCCATCCATTCTATCGCGGTTTTAATATAGCCGTTCGTCTCAAATCTCCTCATAGATGTTATCGCGCTAATATCCCCTAAGTATCTAAACCGTGCCCCGTTTTTTAACGCAATGCTTATAAACTTAAGGTCTTCACCCGCCGGCATACCTTCGTCAAAACCGCCAATCCCTTTATACACATCCCTGTGGCAAAATATCAAAGCCATGGATGTTCTCGATATTATATGGGCTATATTATTGCAAAACATGAAAATCCTTGCTTTAAAGGTGTCAATATCTGGTAAAAGTCTTGAAGTTCCGATAAAATTTCTCCTGTCCTTAAAGCCGTCAAGCCGTTTAATAAAGCCGTCGTTTAAAAGCGTATCGGCATCCAGAAACAAAAAAATATCTCCCCTCGATACATCGGCGCCGATATTTCTTGCCTCCGACACGCCACTAAAATTACCCGAAATAAGATTTACCTTCTGATATTTGGCAACAACCCCTTCGGTATTATCCTGCCCGCTTGTAACGACAACCGTAAGATCGCAAATTGTCCTATCTTTAGCTGGAAAATCCGCCGGATTTTCATTCTTTCCTATAAAAACAACTCCGTTTTGATTTAATAGCCTTTCGATGGATATTCCTATATACTTTTCTTCTTCATGGGCAGGTATAATTATCGAAACCACAATTTCTTCCTCCATTTTTAAAGAATAATTATGTTATTTATTTATGCTATATTTGCTATTGCCTTGACAGACCTACGGCATTAAGAAATCTTTCCACGCTGTCTTTTGTTTTCCACGGCGGAAAATACCCTTTATATTTAAAGGCATCTCCTGTATCCTTATCCAATTTTAATTTCCTTTGCTTTACCGAATGAAAGAACCCGGCCTTTTCTAAATGATTTGCCAGATAAACCTGTTCCGTCTGTCCGGGGGTAGGTATAAAAAGGGCATTTCTGTTAATCTCGGCAACATCCATAACGGTCGTATATCCGGACCTTGAAACAACTATCCTTGCCCTATTCATAAGCTCATCCCGCCTTGCTTTTTCGAGGTAGGAATATATAACCGTATTGCCGATAACCTCTTTGGTAAACTTACCAGGTTTTCCGAGTGCAACGGCAATTTTACTGCCGTTTAAAAGAGGAAGCTGCGAAAAGAGCTTTTCTTCAAGCACCGTCCTTGTAGGTTCCGGACCGGAAATAGAAAACAGGTAATCAATATCCTGTTTGACATCCAAGATCTCATAATCGGAAAGAATGCCGATATATTCGATCTTTTCAGATTTGAAATATCTTAAATTATGCGATAAATCCCCCGAAAGCGAATTTTCGGCATAATCCGGAACGATAATTTTTTCAAACTTATTTTGCAGATTATGATTATAGAATTCGGTTACCATTTCTGCTGGCAAAAGCCTTAAAGGAGCTATAAATCTTAACTGGTGAAATAACAGGTATGACGGCAGGCTTTTTGAGTACGACCCGAATCTCGAATCCGAGATTATCAGGCCGACTTTGTTCTCCGCGGCTATCTTTGCCACTTCAAGGTTTTCTTCCTTAATAATTTTAATTATCTTTGGAGCTGTTTTTATAAATCTGAAGGCAAAACCTATTTTATCGGAATAAGGCGAGGGATACGGCACCGAAGCAATAAACCTTACACCGTCTTTAAGTTCGGATTGCAATAAGGCCAAACTCCTTCCGGACGTGTAGATTATAACCTCGTGGGAATCTTTTACAAGCCGTCTTAAGATAGGAAGAGACCTTGTGGCATGTCCTAAACCCCAACTGCATAACGAAAACAATATTTTCATATTTTCATGAATCCTCTTCGCTTTTTTTTAAAAAATGTATGCCGTAATGCGGAACAAGGAAAAAAGAAATGGCAACCATAAGCAAATTTACCGCCCTCATTATAAGACTGAAGGTAAGGCCTAAATCCGAACCTAAGCCCAGGATGTCAAAAAGGCCGACCTGCGACAGCTCATAAGTTCCTGCCGAACCGGGTGCGAGCGGCAAGGCAAATACAAGCATCGAAACGGAAAATACAAGGAGCGTCTTTGAAAAACCCATATTAATTCCGAGAAAGTGAACGAGAAGCCATATTTGGAAAACAAGGACGACGGTCTCCGCAGTGCTCAAAAACAGGCTCAAAAACAGATACTTTACGCCCTTTACGTAAAACAGGTGAAGCTCCTTTTCAAAATCGTTTATATGTTTTAAAATTCTGGATATTACATTGTTAAAGATTTTAAATCTCGTCAAATACTGCAATATTTTTGTAAAAAATCTGTTATCTATAATGGGATTAATTAAAAAAAGAAGGGTTACGACACCGGTAAATATGCCGGAAACAAATAAAAAAAACCAGATTTCCGGCGGCAGGTAAAAATACCTGAAACCAAGTATAAGCCCGAGGTAAATAAAGAGTAGAAATACTGCAAACTCTAGTACCTTAGCCGCGAGACCCGCAGAAAAACCCCTCTTGAATTCAAGTCCGCTTCTTTTTTTTAATATTAATGCCATGACGGCATCGCCGCCGATAAAACCGGCAAATATCCCCGACGGAGCAATATAGTTTGTGCTATAGCCTATTAACTTGATATTTACAAGATTTTTCAAATCTACTTTGGCATCATAAACATTCAGAGCATTGTTAAAGGAAAGGGCCGAAAAAAACAGCGCTGCATAGGATAGAAAAAATAATGCCATAAAGTCTAAAATACTTAAATGGCTTATCATCTGTAATATGCCTTTTGGACCTACGATAAAAATCAAGGCTATGACAAATAATAAGCCGACCGACGTTGAAACTGCAAAGGTTTTAGTCAATACAAATTAACCCCTCTTTTTTTATAAAAACCGTTTGTAAACTTATAATCCTGCAAACTCACAAAAGTTTTGAATACCACATGGGAACGCCGGCAAAGACGCAGCCCCAACCCCCCGTGACGGTGTGCTCTATAGCAATAGATTTTATCTCCTTAATCTCAATATTTCTGTAATTCATGGCATCTTCCGCCATTTTTTTGACTGTTTCTTCGGCATCTTTTGCGGATGCAACGCCGGAATATTCCATTATAACGCCAAATCCGTCCTGTTTGGATATAGCAATAGCAACGGATGCCGAAATAGTTTCCCCCCGCTTATTGCTTACGGCATAGCCGTAAGCAACGGGAACCAAAACACCCTTCGGGTATATAATCTTATCTGTAAAAGTTGAATTTGGCGGCAGAATGGAACTTAATTTGATTAAATTTGTATTGCCGATGCCTGCTTTTAAAATCGCAATGTCAAATGCCCCCAATTTTGAAGTTCCTTCGGATAACCCGCTTGCCAAAGTATATATATCCGGTGTCTCAAACACGGCTCTATTCCTCCTCTATCACTATTTTTATAAATTTGCTTTATCCTTCATTATTTTATTTATTTTAACTTAAAAATATCACGATTTTTTGCTTAAGCCGATAATAATATCCCTGATTAATTTTGCGGATATAGCCGAGGTTCTATCAGAATTATCGGTCGGCGGACAAACCTCGACAACGTCTGCGCCCACAACATTAAGCTCGGATATAATTAACGATACGGCATCAAAAAGCTCCCTTGACGTAATCCCCCCCGCTTCAAGGTAGCCGGTTCCGGGAGCAAAAGCAGGGTCGAGTACATCTATATCTATCGTTAAATAAATATCCCTGCCGATTAACTGCCCGATAACCCTTTTAAGAGGTTCGCAAACCTCATATTTATAAAGATGGGTAAATTTAGCCGCAAACTCAAACTCCTCCCTTGAACCCGAGCGAATGCCAAACTGGTATAAATTATCTTCTTTTATAATCTCGTGAACGCGCCTTAAAACGGTGGCATGGGAAAACTTTTCGTTGCTCCATTTATCCCTTAAATCGGCGTGGGCATCGAGATGTACCACCGTTAAATCCTTAAATTTAGATATATACTGTCTGACAATGGGATAGGTTATTAAATGATCGCCGCCAATACCTATGATTTTTTTGCCGTCGTTAATTAAAATTTTTGCAAGTTTATCGATAAATTTGATGCTTTTATCGATATTTCCCCACGGCATAACAACGTCGCCGATATCGTAAAATTTATTGTCTATCGTTTCATCAAAGATAGGACTGTAACTTTCAAGCGTGCTTGATAGCTCCCTTATCCTTTTGGGGGCGAACCTGGAACCCGGAATATTGCTTGCGGTATAATCCATCGGAATCCCGAGAAGAACTATTTTAGAATTTTCGTAAGAATCGGAGGAGTTAAGAAACGCTGTGGTTTTTGATATTAAATTTTCTTCTTTAATTTTCATAAAACTATTTGCCCTTAATCCTGCGTTAGAACTTCTCATAACTCCCCTGCCCCAGCCCCCCCATCAAGGGGGAAGGGGATTATGAGAAATAATTATTTTCTATTGCAGCAAGGATTAAGGTTTGCATATCTCCTTTACAAAATTAGGTAAAATAAATGATGATGTATGAATTTCAGGCGAATAGTATTTAAGATCAAGGGAAGCAAAATCAAGCCCCTTATAACTTTTATGGATATTTTGGGGCCGATATTTTTTGGAACCTATCGTAAAGCTCCATAAGCCGCCGGGATAAACCGGAATCATGGCGCAATAAAGGGACGACTCTCCGTAAATATCTTCAATAATTTTATTAATATCCCCTATTAAATCTTTATTAAAAAATGGGGACTCCGTCTGTGCGGAAAAGATGCCGTCGCATTTTAACGCTCTTTCGGCCGAGGAATAAAAATCCCTTTTAAATAAGCCCTCGGCAGGACCGACCGGGTCGGTCGAATCTATCAAAATAACATCATATTTATCGTTATCTTTTACCCTTTTTAAAAATTCTATGCCGTCGTCCCTGATAATCTGAACCCTCTTGTCGTCTAATCCGGCGGAAATCCCGGGAAAAAATTCTTTAGATATATCGACGACCCTTTTATCTATTTCGACAAGGTCTATATGCTTAACAAAGGGATTTTTAAGGCATTCCCTGACAACCCCGCCGTCGCCTCCGCCTATGATGAGAACCGTTTCGGGGTTCTTATGTGAAAAAAGAGGAACAAGTCCAAGCATTTCATGATAAATAAACTCGTTTCTCTCGGTAAACATAACCGCTCGATCTAAAACAAGCATCTTGCCAAATTCAAATGTATCGTAAACGGTAATCTCTTGAAAACTGGAATATTCGTGATGCAGTACCTTTTTTATACGAATTTTTATTCCAAAATTGCCGGTTTGGTTTTCAAAAAACCAGGCTTCCATTAATTTTACGTGCTCCTTTATAGTTTTGAAAGATACCTCTAAGCTTAACCTTAAAGCGGGACATCAGCCCGGAGGCCAGCCAAAACCGCGACCGGCCATAAAGTGAATATGCATGTGGCTGACTGTCTGACCGCCGTCTTCCCCGGTATTTATAACAATTCTGAAGCCGCTGTCCTTAACGTTATAATCGTTCGCCAAGTCCTTAATTACGCCAAATATTTCGTTTCCGTCCACCCTGCTGTCAATATTAAGAAGGCTGTCGTAGTGTTTCTTCGATATTAACAAAAGATGAACGGGTGAGACCGGGTTTATATCCTTTATAATGATAAAATTACCGGTTTCTTTAACCACGCCCGCGTTTATTTTTTTATTGACAATCTTGCAAAAGATGCAATCTTCCATTGCTTTTTCCAATTTTATAGACGTTTAGTTTGTTATTATAATTAATTTATAAAATATAAACAATATAATTTTGACCGCCAAAACAGGAATTGAAAATTAAAGGAAACTGCGGATATAAGGATAGTAATTTTATTAACCTGTTAATAAATTAATAGTTAACCCGGTAATAATTTTAGGATAGAAAAAAGTGGATTTTTGCGGCATTCTTAAATTTTGCGAAGCTGTCTTAATTACATCTTCTATTTTAGCGGGGTTCATAAAAAATATTGCGCTTACAGCCCCGCTGTTAAGTTTTTCCAAAGCCCTGCTTGCGTCCTTTTCGTAAATTAGATATCTTTGATTATCGATATCGTCCCGGGAAATTTTTAAGGCTTTTTTCAAGACATAATTCTCCAAAATAGAAACATCAAGAGATTCGAGGGAGGCTTTCCCGGCGACTTCATTATCTTTTATCCTATTTTTAAAAGATAAAATAAAACTCTTTCCTGAATTATGTGCAAATCCGAAGGAAGCGCCGGTTTGTCCGGCTTTCTTTGTCTCTTCCGGCAAAACTTCCAAATCAACCTCACGTATATTAAAATCGGCTTTTATTTTATTAAGAAATGCTTCAACCTCAACTTTTTTGTTAACTATGCAGCGATGTGTCGGCAATATAATAAGACCCCTTTGATTTGCCGGAGCAAAGTACATCATGCAGGCATCGGCGTTGACCCCTTTTATCCCATTTTTTCTTACATAGTCCCTAAAATTAACGCATGCTTCAAATCTATGATGACCATCCGCTATATAAAAGGATTTTTCAGCTGTCTCATTTTGGATATATTTAATCGTATTATTTTCGGAAACCCTGTATAATATATGCTCTATATTGCTGTCATCTTGAAAAGCCATTATTTTCGTGGCTACGGCGTCTTTTATGGAATTATTTAATATGTTTAAAACATTTAGTTTGTTATCTTCAAGTATCGAGAAAATAGGGCTAAAATTAGCTTTAGTGGCTTCCATAAGCTTGAACCTGTCCTCTTTCGGCTTTGAAAGCGTCATTTCGTGTCCGTAGATACTATTGTCATGGACGTCACCCGCCGTATTTAACGCAAAAAGCGAGATAAATCCTGTTCTTTCATATAAAATACCGTCAATATAAAATTTTTGCACGTAAATATATATCGAATCTTCCGCCTCTAATTTTAGAATCCCTTCCGATATCCAATCCTTAAAAAACCTCTTGGCCCTTGAATATCTGTTATCGTCATCGCTATCTCCCGCAAACTCTTTTCCCAGCTCTAATCTTATGATGTTAAAACCAGACTTTTTATACAGGCTGTCTTGAAGTTTAGTGTCTATTACATCGTAAGGCGGAGAAACAACGTCTTTGATATCAATAAATTCGCTATTATAAATATATGGCCTAAAAGGTAAAACCTTGGCGCCTGCTTCTTCCAAGTTTGCCGAAACCTCGATTGGGTTATTTTTTCCTTATTATAATAATATTCTTATAATATAATTATAAATATTTATTTTTATAATACCGGCGTTGACCCCGGCGTTGCATAAGAATGGAGACCGGGAATTATCAGGTCTACCCCCAGATAACAAAATATCACCACTGCAAATCCGATAACCGCAATCCATGCCATCCTTTTTCCGCCCCAACCCTTTGTAACCCTGGCATGTATGAACAAGATATAAGTAAGCCATGTTATGAGAGACCATGTCTCCTTCGGGTCCCAGCTCCAGAACCCCCCCCATGCGCTATCGGCCCATGCAGCGCCGATAACAATACCCGCGGTTAAAAATAAGAGTCCGAATACTATGACTTTATAGATTGCTTCATCGATAATGGCTGAAGGAGGCAAAAGGCCTAAAAACCTCCCTTCTTTCTTGAGATGGCCGCTTTCTTTTTTGTATTTAAACAGGTAAAGAATGCCTAAGCCGAAGGATGCTCCAAACGCCCCGTAAGCTATAAAAAGTGTTACAATATGATAAAGCAGCCAATAGCTTTGAAGCGCGGGAATGGTAGGTTCTATTGCGCTTGGGGCAAGCGGGGAAAATGATGCAAAGACTAACGCTAATGCGGAAACCAATGTTATAATAAACCCGAGCGCATCAAAATCATAAAAAATCCTGATAAAAATAAAACCAAGGATAATAACATAGGCAAAGAATACCAGCGAATCGTATAAGTCAACGAGCGGAGGCGTGTTTATTCCAATCTTATAGGCGTAAATCCACCTTTGGGCAAAAGCAAATGTTTGTATCGCAAGGGTTATAATCAAAGCAACGAAAGATAACTTAGCGATTGGCTTATTACCCGAAAATATAAACGAAAAATAGCCGATAAACGACAGCAGTATAAATATTAAAGATATCGTAAAGAATAATGAACCGTCGAGCACCGATACGTTTGGAGAAATCATGATACATACTCCCCTTATCTATAATAGCTTTTAAAAATAGCTTTTAAAAAACATTAAATCGTTAAATTAGGTACGACAGGTAAAATATCAATAAAATAAAATTTGCGACATTTTTAGATTAGGTTAAGTTTATTTTTTATATTCGCTATTTTTTCACCGAATTTTCTGTAAAACGATGGAAATTTCTTGCGGGGGATCGATAATATCTCTACGCCCACCACTTCCCCTCCATTTTTGGGCATCAACCTTGCCCATGTTTCTTGCTGATTAAAGAAAAATGAAAAAAACAGGGCAATAATAAGTATGATGGAGCCAACCCATACAACCGAAGTGTAAGAATTTTTAGTTATTTCGACCCCGCTGTAATAATAATTTTTTATACCGTTGTATAAGAAAACTGTATTTTGATATTTTGCGAAGATTAATGGAACCTTGTGGTTGTGATTTTTAACGGGCAGAATATTAAAGTTTAATTTCTGAAAATCTTTTTTATTCTTATTGTTATAAACGGCAATAAAAAAAGGTACTTCGGATTTTTTAGGATTCTTCTTGAGGGTAAACTTGAATCTTATGTTTTCTTTTTTTAGATCATAAAATGTTCCAGGCCGGGCATCGATAGCCCTTTTGTAATTGCGGTTTTTTAAATTAAGGACAAGAAGCCTGGCGGCCGCCGGTTTGTAGTGGCCGTAACTGGATTGATATATGGTTATGCCGTTATACGTCAACGGATGATTTACTTTAATATCTTTGGTAAGAACCCTCGTATGCCTTTTAATTATGCTAATTTTGCTAATATAAGATTTCGGTATTCCGTCCGGGTAATATTTGGTTTCATATTTATCGAGCCTGATGGTGAAAGGGAGTTTTATGGGTTTGTTGTTTTCTATCAGATACGAAACATTTGTCTTTTCCCCCACTTTAATGTTAGTGTAAGACCTGAAACCATATTTTACCGTTAATAATACGCCTATGATAATTATTATAACACTGAGGTGCGCAATATAGGAAGAAAATCTAAATATTGAATTTTTTGAATAGTATAATTCTTTCTCTCCCGAAACGGGGGCGTTGGATTCTTTGAGAGGGGATCCGAAAACGCCTTTTAAAACGCTTACAACTTCAAAAATACCCTGTTTTGACTCAAAACTTTCATATACGGCTTTAGGGCTCTTTTTCTCCGCCGCCTCTTTAAAGGACGGATATGGTCCAAAAACTGCGCTCAATGTCCGGGGGAATCTGTTTATCGATGCCGTCAAAAGATTTATCATTAATAAGGCGGCAAGCCCGATAAAATACCAGGAATTATATATATTTAAAAACCCAAGCCAATATAAGGTTGCAAAGACCTTCGCCCCGTATATAATCTTGTATTGCGCCATAGTATTGCCCTGGTTTATAAATGTCCCTATTATCGAAACCACGGCAATTGATATAAACAGGAATATGGCTAACTTAACGGAAGAAAAAAAACTGTTTAATTTTGAAAGCATTAATTTTGAAAATATTAATTAGGCAAATTATTAAACGCTCATTGTTTAAAAATTTAAAAACCGCTTAAAGACCGACTAAGTCAATTTTATATTAATTTAATTAATTTGATTTGATTTTTTTATTATATCGGATTATATTATATCGGATTATATTATAAATGTAAAGAAAAATTAGCCTGAAATAAAGAAACCTAATAAATCTTGACAAATCATAAAAATATTGATTAAATGATACTTAGCACTCATAGCAGTTAAGTGCTAAATAAAAATCTTAATAAAATTTAATAAAATCCAATAACAAATGGATTGCAAAATAAATCGCGGATGGAAGATATAGATATTATTACGAATGAAAGATGTAAGGACGTTTTATTGGCGATAATCGAAGGATATCTTGCAACGGCAAATCCCGTGGGTTCGAAGTTTGTTTCTGAAAATTATTATTTAAACCTGTCTCCGGCGTCAATCAGGAACATAATGGCGATTCTGGAAGAGGGCGGATATATTTACCAGCCCCATTTTTCTGCGGGCAGGGTTCCCACCGCTAAGGGATATAAGTTTTACGTAGAAAGTCTAATGAAAACCGAAAAGATATCAAAAAAACAAAGGGAAACGATAAAAAAAACGTTCCATTTGGAAAATAGAAACATGGGCGATATATTGCATCAAACATCGAGGGCATTATCGGATTTATCGCACTACACGGGAATTGTTCTTGCCCCTGAAACATCGCAAACCAACCTCTTGCATATAGAATTCGTGCGTGTCAAACCCAATAACATTCTTGTAATTATGGTGTTTAAAAATGCCATAGTGGAAAATAGGCTGATATATGTTTATAAAGATATTAAACAAAACGAACTTAACGGATATTCCGATAGATTAAACGAGATTATAGAAAAAAGGGATTGCGGCATAGACGAACTTAGAAATATTATCGAGAGTGAAATGTGCGACGATAAGGAGAACCTTTATTCGATACTAAACGGCACTATATTGAATTTTACAAATAATCCCGACCGGAACCTTGCTAACAGCCTCTATATCGGCCCCGAAACGGTTTTGCTTGACGAACCTGAATTTTCGAATAATAAACAGATAAAATTTTTTATTAAGACTATTAACGATAAAAAGATAATAATAAAATTACTTGGGCTCGCTAAAAACTGCGAGACTAAGCGAATATTCATCGGGTCTGATGCGGAATGGTCGGAGATTACCGGTTTGTCTTTAATAACCGCACCTTACTTAAGTGAAGACAAGGCACTCCGGGGGTCAATAGGTATAATCGGCCCTTCCCGAATGAACTATTCTCAGGTTATTCCGATAATAGATTTTATAGCTGAGTTTCTGGGTGAAATTATATAGGATTTATATTTATATATACAAATAATAAAAAATATGCGCGGCAGATTTAGAAAAACTAAATTTTTAACGGGAGATTTAATTGATGAACGAGAATGAAAATGATTTTAACGACGGAGACGGCATTGAAAGAGAGCTTGGGAAGAAACTGCGTAATAACGAAGAGGCCATTGCCAATACGGCCGATTTAGATATAAACGAGATTCCAGGCCCTTCCAACCTTGCCGAAGCAGAAAACGAGCTTAAATATATAACAAATGCCTTTAAAAATATAAAGCAGGAGTATGACGAGCTTAACCAAAAATATCTTAAAAGTTTAGCCGACGCCGAAAATTTTAGAAAAAGGGTGTATAAAGAAAAAGAGGAGTCGTTGAAATACTCCAATGAAAAACTTCTGAAGGATTTGCTTCCCGTACTGGATTTTTTGGATCTTGCCATAGAACATTCGGAAACTTACTTGGAGCAGGATAAAACCGGAAATTTAAAATTATTCGTCGATGGAATAAAATTATCGTACGATGAATTTATCAAGGTGTTAAAGAACCACGGCGTAGAGGCTATCGAAACCACCGAAAAAACCTTCGATCCCAATTTTCATCAGGTAGTCGAAACGGTCGAAGATTCGGGTATTCCTGCCGGAAAAATTTTAGAGGAAAAAAGGAGGGGTTATATCTACAAAGAAAGGTTGCTAAGGCCTTCTTTAATCTCTGTTTCTAAGGCAAAGGATTATAATGCCGGCAATTAAATCGGGGTATTACATAAGTAACATATTTAAGGTATAATTATAAAGTTATAGGCAATTTTTTATTGAACCGTACTTATAATTTACAACTAATTTATCTTGCAACTAAATAAATTTAAAAAATAAATTTACATATCTTTAAGGAGAAATTAATTATGGGAAAAGTAATTGGAATCGATTTGGGAACCACAAACTCTTGCGTTGCGGTTATGGAGGGGAAAGAACCTGTCGTAATTGCAAATTCGGAAGGGACAAGAACAACCCCGTCCGTAGTATCTATAACCGATAGCGGAGAAAGGCTTGTCGGACAGGCTGCGAAAAGACAGGCCGTCACCAATCCCGAGAAGTGAATTTATGCCGTTAAAAGACTGATAGGCAGAAAATATAACTCGCCGGAAGTTCAATCTTTTAAGAGGGTGTGTCCGTATAAAATTATAGAAAGCGATAACGGGGACGCCTGGGTCGAAATAAGGGGGAGAAAATATTCTCCCGCCGAGATTTCATCTATGATTTTAATGAAAATGAAAAAAACTGCCGAGGATTACCTCGGCGAACCTGTGACGGAAGCCGTTATAACCGTACCGGCCTATTTCAACGATTCGCAAAGGCAAGCAACAAAGGATGCCGGTAAAATTGCCGGACTTAATGTTTTAAGGATTATCAATGAACCGACCGCATCCTCTCTTGCTTACGGACTTGACAAAAAAAAGGAAGAAAAAATTGCGGTATATGACCTGGGCGGCGGAACATTCGATATATCTATACTGGAGCTCGGCGACGGTGTTTTCGAGGTTAAGTCCACCAACGGCGACACATTTCTTGGAGGCGAAGATTTTGATCAAAAAACGATAGATTATATTGCTGCCGAATTTAAAAAGGATTACGGAATAGATTTAAGAACCGATAAAATGGCGCTTCAAAGACTAAAAGAGGCTGCGGAAAAAGCAAAAATAGAACTCTCCTCGTCGTTGGAAACCGATATCAATCTTCCATTTATCACGGCGGATGCAAGCGGGCCCAAACATCTTAACATGAAGCTCACAAGGGCTAAGTTTGAGCAGCTTACAAACGATTTAATCGAAAAATCAATCGGCCCCGTCGGAACGGCATTAAAAGATGCAAGCTTGCCGGCCTCTAAAATCGACGAGGTTGTCCTGGTCGGCGGCCAGACGAGAATGCCGAAAGTCCTCTTTTAGTTGACATAATTTTTTGGAAAAGAACCGCATAAAGGGGTTAATCCCGACGAGGTCGTGGCAGTAGGCGCGGCAATTCAGGGCGCTGTTTTAAAAGGCGAGGTTAAGGATGTGCTTTTGCTCGATGTTACGCCTTTATCGCTTGGAATAGAAACCTTAGGCGGCGTCACTACAAAACTTATCGAAAAAAACACTACTATCCCGACAAGGAAAAGTCAAATATTTTCCACGGCGGCCGACAATCAGCCTGCCGTTACTATCAACGTTCTTCAAGGTGAAAGGGAAATGGCCGAAAATAATAAAAGCCTTGGAAGATTTGAACTTACGGGGATTCCGCCTTCTCCAAGGGGCGTTCCTCAAATTGAGGTTACCTTCGATATCGATGCCAACGGCGAGGAG
>JAMCUF010000041.1 GCA_023381755.1 Deltaproteobacteria bacterium | reverse complement strand
TAAATCATACAGGGGCTCATAAAATCAATAACACAATCGGTCAGGCTTTGCTTGCCGTAAAGATGGGGAAAAAAAGGATTATTGCCGAAACAGGGGCAGGTCAACACGGCGTTGCAACGGCTACAGTCTGTGCCCTTTTTAATCTTGAGTGTGAAATATTCATGGGCAAAAAGGATATCGAAAGGCAAAAGCAGAATGTTTTTAGGATGGAACTTTTGGGAGCGCATGTTAATCCTGTGGAATCAGGCTCACAAACACTTAAAGATGCCATGAACGAAGCATTAAGAGACTGGATTACGAACGTAAGAACCACTTATTATATGATTGGGACGGTTGCAGGGCCGCACCCTTATCCCCAAATAGTAAGAGATTTTCAATCGGTTATAGGGAAAGAGGTCTTAAGGCAAATTAAAAAACTTCCCGATATTATGATAGCCTGCATCGGCGGGGGTAGTAACGCCATTGGATTATTTTATCCGTTTTTGAAATACGATAAAGTTAAGATGTACGGGGTCGAAGCAGGCGGTTTCGGTATTGAAAGCGGTTTGCATGCCGCTTCTATTTCCGGCGGAAAACCCGGGGTTTTGCACGGAAATAAAACCTATTTGCTTCAAGATGAATTCGGCAGGATAATGGAAGCCCATTCCATAGCGGCAGGGCTAGATTATCCAGGCGTCGGCCCCGAGCACAGTTATTTTGCCGATAAGAAAAGAATTATTTTTGATAGCGTAACAGACGAAGAAGCCGTTTCAGCCTTTCAGATGCTTTGCAGGCTGGAAGGCATTATCCCTGCACTGGAGAGTGCGCATGCTATCGCATATTTGGAAAAAATAAAAAAAGAGGTAAAAGGGAAATCGGTTATCATAAATCTTTCGGGCAGGGGAGATAAGGATATACATACCGTTTCCGGTTATTCTTCTACCTAAATAAATTTAAAGCCGCTGCCTTTAGGCATAAGGATATAAATGATAAATAATAAAAATGAATAAAATCGATGCCGTTTTTAATAAATTAAGACTTGCAAATAAAACAGCTTTTATACCATTTATGTCTATCGGAGACCCCGATATCGAAACATCGTTTGAAATAGCTAAAACATTAATAAATAATGGCGCGGACATGATTGAATTGGGCTTTCCCTTTTCCGATCCCATGGCGGATGGGAAGGTTATACAAAAATCATATGAAAGGGCATTAAAAAACACAATATCGATGCGAAATGCCTTTGATTTTATCAAAAAACTTAAGGTTTACAGAGATATCCCCGTTATTTTCTTTACATATTATAATCCTGTTTTTATTTTAGGGTCTAAATTTGCGAGTGGCGCCCGCAATGCGGGAGTTGACGGTGTTTTAATTGTGGATTTACCCCCTGAAGAGAGCGGTGAATTTACTAAGTATATTAAAAAAGGGGATATATACCAGATTTTCTTGCTTGCGCCGACAACAGGAGCTATTAGGATGAAGCATGTTTTGTCCTATGCCAAAGGATTTGTTTATTATGTTAGCGTGACCGGAGTTACGGGGGCAAGAGGAACCCTGCCCATATCTATTCGTTCTAAGGTTGAAGAGATTAAGAAAATAAGTGAAATTCCCGTGGGCATAGGTTTCGGAATATCCTCTAAAGAACAGGCAGAAGAAATAAAGCAATATGCCGATGCCGTCATAATTGGGTCGAAAATTATCCAGTTTATAGAAAATAATATTAATGACAAATCAAGGATTTTAAAAGAAATAGCCGAATTTTCGTTCGATATTAAATCAAGCCTTTCGTAATTTAATTTTCTTTAATCAATTGATTTAACCTAATTTATACTTAAATATTTATATATTATGCTTTTATTTAAATCTAAAAACGGAAAAAAAGAGCAGGGAAAGTTGACCATACCTGAAGGTCTATGGATAAAATGCCCGAGTTGCAGCGAAATTATTTACAAAAAAGAGCTTGAAAGAAATCTTGAGGTTTGTCCAAAATGCAACTATCATTTTAGGATTAATGCAAATAGAAGGATTGATATAACCTTTGATGAAGGCAGTTTTAAAAGGCTTTTTGAGGATATTATGCCGCAAGATTTGCTGGATTTTACCGACACAAAAAAATACAAGGACAGACTTAAAGAAGATAGCGAAAAAACCGGCCTATCTGACGCGGTTGTTTCCGGCGAAGGAACTATAGATAAGATAAGAGTGGCATCCACCCTTTTTGATTTTAATTTTATGGGAGGCTCGATGGGAAGGGTCGTTGGAGAAAAAATAATGAGGACATTTGAATACGCTATTCAAAAAAGGCTTCCGGTAATAGTTTTTTCCTCTTCAGGCGGAGCCAGAATGCAAGAGGGGATTTTTTCACTGATGCAAATGGCTAAAACGGTGGCTATTATTTCCGAGTTTGAAAAAGTTTCTCTTCCTTATATATCTGTTGTAACCGACCCCACAACCGGCGGCGTGTCTGCAAGTTTTGCAAGCTTAGGCGATATTATCATTGCAGAGCCTAAAGCGCTGATAGGGTTTGCCGGTCCCAGGGTTATCGAAAAAACCATCCATCAAAGCCTTCCGGAGGGTTTTCAAAGATCGGAGTACCTTTTGGAACATGGGATGGTAGATATGATAGTCGAAAGAAAAGATATTAAAAGTACGCTAAAGAACTTGTTAATTCTTCTTATAAATGAGTAAACTTGATGCCCTATACGACAAAAGCGGTTTTATTATAAATTTAGGTCTTGAACGAATAACCGCTTTATTGAATCATGCCGGTAATCCTCAGGAAAGGTTAAAAATAATACATATAGCCGGAACTAACGGAAAGGGTTCGGTAAGCAGGTTTATATACGCAATATTAAAAGAGCATGGTTTAAGGGCCGGTCTTTATACCTCGCCACACCTTCTAAGTTTTAACGAAAGAATAATAGCAGACGGCAAAAAAATAGAAGATTATGACCTAGATAGGCTCGGCCGGTTTTTTAAAAAGATTATTTTAACCAATAAAGAATTTAAGAAATTTGGCGAGCCGTCTTTTTTTGAACTTACCACCGCGATATGTTTTAAGTATTTTGAGGAGCGGCATGTCGATGTAGCTATAATAGAGGCGGGTCTTGGCGGAAGGTTAGACGCGACGAATGTGGTCAAAAAACCGCTTCTTTCGGTAATTACAAACATATCTATGGACCATGAAGATATTTTGGGCCATTCTTTAAAAAAAATTGCCCTCGATAAAGCTGGGATTATCAAACAGGGGTCATTAGTTGTGACGGGGGAAAAAAAAGTCAAAATAAAAGGACTTATAAAAGAGCGTGCGTTAAGCCTAAACGTTCCATTTTTTTCCACGGAGAGGATAAAGCTTTATAGGACGAAAAATCTTTATAATTACAACGGCCTAAAGTTGGCATTAAAGGGTATAAAATTGCATAATAAGGCATGGTATCAAAAATATAATTTAGGGCTTGCGCTTTTATCGGTAGAAATTGTTTATGATAATTATAAGGATATCTTAAGATTAGATATTAAAGAAGATTTGATTAAAAAAGGGATATCCAAATTTAATAATGAGGGAAGGTTCGAGATAATAAATTATAAAAATTCCACTTTAATTTTGGATGGGGCACACAATCCGGATGGCATTAAAAGTCTCATAGTATCGTTAAAAAGGGTATTTAAGAATGGCAAATTTATTATTATTTTTGCGGTTATGAAGGATAAGAATTATAAAACAATGCTAAAAAGGCTGGCAGGTTTAAACGGGTCTATTATTTTTACCGGTTTGAATAACGACAGGGTTAACGATATAAAAAAACTAGAATCTTTTTCTAAAAAATATAATTATTTTAAAAATACCTTCCGTTCAAAAAATATAAAAGAAGGGTTAGATTTGGCTTTTAAATGTAAGGAAGAAGATGATTTAATACTCCTGTGCGGTTCGCTTTACCTGATTGGAGAATTCAAGGAATTAAAAAAGAATAGTTCTTGATTAAATATATAAATCTATGAAAAATGAAAAAGCTAAATTTTGATTATAAAAAGGCAGTCTTGCTTTTTCTTTGTATTATTGCCATCTTGTATGCTTCCACTGTTAAAGCAACCGCCGCTGCCCCGGAACCCGAAGGTAATAAAGCAAATTTGCCTATCCATATTTCCGCAGACAAGATAGTCTATAACAAAAATAATCATACGTATGTTATTACAGGTGATGCGGTAATAACCCGGAAAAATTTTCGCCTGAAAGCCGATAAGGTAATATACTATTACAAAACTGATTTTGCAATTGCCACCGGAAATGTTACCGTTTACTCAAAAGGTGTTTTGACGAAAGCCAAAATGTTAAAAGTGCATCTGAAAAATCAATTTGGTGCCGTATATAACTCCCATATACATTATCTTAAAAAAAATATATATGTTTACGGGAAGAAAATTTATCATAAGGGGAAAGGATTTTATCAGGTCGAGGACGGTTATTTGACTTCTTGTCCTCAAAAACCTCCTTCCTGGAAAATATACTCCGGATTTTCCGATATCTATGTGGGTAATTATGCCTTTTCTTATAACTCGGTTTTTTATATTCATAATGTCCCTATTTTATATTTACCCATTATGATTACGCCCATTAAGACAGAAAAATCTTCGGGGGTTTTAATTCCGACAATGGATTATAACGCTCTAACGGGGTATCAGATTGGAGATGGGTATTATTTTGATTTAGGCAGATATCAGGATTTAACCTATTATCTTAATTATTACAGCTTTTTGGGTATCGGCAATTCACTAAAGTATCGTTATAGCCTCAATCCCTATTCGCATGGTTCGCTTTACGGGTTTTATATAAAAGAAATTAATAATCCAAAAAGCCATATTCTTTCACCAGGTCTTACGAGGTATTTGCTTTTTTCGCACAATATGGATTTTTTAGACGGTTTATCGGTTAAAACCAATATTAACATTCCATCCGATCCCGCCTTTTATTATGATTTTTCAACAAATGTTTACCAGATGACAAAAAACAGGCTTTCGTCTAATTTTTCGGTTACCGATAATTTTAATAGCTATTCGGCAAGAATGAACTTTTTAAGGCTCGATAATCTATTTTTCCCAAATTATGCAACAGTCAATGAATACCCGTCCTTTAGTTTTAACGGGGAGTCTAAAATCGGAAACTTATTAAATAACCCTTTATATTTAGATTTTGGTTCATCCATGGATGTTTTTAGAAGCGCAAGCTATCTAAACTACGACAGGCTAGATTTATTTCCCGAGATTTATTTCCCGCTAAATATTATTAGCGGCATTCACGTTACCCCCGAAGCAGGATTCAGATATACGGGATATTATAATATAAGAAACGGTTATACGAGTGTTTCCGGGTCAAATAGAAACAGGGAAATTTATTATGCTTCCGTAGATAATAACACGACGCTGTTTAAAAATTACGTTACCTCAAATAAAAGCAATACGGGATATTTAGCATTTATTATGCCTTATGTGAATTATGACCTTATAAGACCCGTAAGTCAGGCCGGTGTTCCGTTAATTGATCAAACCGACTATATCCCGCATGAAAGCGCATTTAAATACGGATTTAATTTTAATCTGGAAGGCTATTCTAATTCAGGGGTAGAAAATTTATTGAGATTTAGCCTTTATCAGTATCATTCAGTTTCCGGAAATTTTATAAATCCGGTAAACTATTTTGATTATAATAATGCAAATTCTGATATAATTGCCAGAGTAAAAGTTCATCCATTTTCAAATCTTACTTTCTTCGGGAATGGCAGTTACGACGATTATAACTATATTTTTCATAACTATAATATTAGCTCTCAGATAGCGGATTTTAGAGGGGATTCTTTTGGGATTGGATATACGGAAATTAACGATGTTCAGGGGTATCTTACCGCGTTAGATATGTTTAACTCGCCAAATCCAAATCTGTTTCCGCAAACGCCGTACCCCGTGACAAATCTTAATACGCTTTCTTATGCCAGTTTATCCGCAGATTTTAAAATTGTATATGGCTTTAGTGTAAATACGTCTGAAAATCTGGATTTAACCACACATAAGGATATTTCAAACTCCATAGGAGTAATTTATCAAAAGGGTTGCATTGGTTTTGTCGCAAATTACATGAACCTGCCGTATTTTCATCAATGGGCTTTTTCTTTTGGTATAATATTAAAAGGTATAGGGACTTATGGTTTCGGCAATATGATTTCGTCGGCTGCGGCCGCTTCCGGCTTAACAATGAATGGGCAAAGTTTTAATAGCGGCTCTTAAGGAGTTTGAAGAGGATTATTATGAAAACATGTCTTATAACCGGCGGTTTTGGATTTATCGGTTCAAATTTCATACTGTATATTTTAAAAGAAAGAAAGGACATTGCCATAATTAATATAGATGATATTACTTACGCAGCCAGTCCCAAAAATCTACCGGATAATCTTGCTAATTATAAATTTTATAAAATAAATATCGCGGATAAACCTGCGTTGTCCGAAGTTTTTGATAATAATGAAATAGATTATGTAGTTAACTTCGCCGCAGAGTCTCATGTAGATAGGTCAATTATTAGCCCGGGGGTTTTTATTAAAACCAATGTGGAGGGAACTTTAAATTTATTGGAGGTATCCCTTAAACACTCCGTTAAGAGGTTTTTGCAAATATCCACTGATGAAGTTTACGGTTCCTTGGGAAAGGAGGGCAAATTCAGCGAAAAAACCCCGCTTTCGCCCCGCAGTCCTTATTCCGCCTCAAAAGCCGCCGCGGATATGCTGGTAATGTCCTTTTTTCACACATACGATATGCCTGTTCTAATATCAAGATGTTCAAATAACTATGGACCATATCAATTCCCGGAAAAATTAATTCCCCTCGTCGTTATAAACGCATTAAACAATAAAAATATACCGCTTTACGGGGATGGAAAGAATATTAGAGATTGGATATATGTTTTAGATCACGTTAAGGGCATATGCGCTATTTTAGAAAACGGCAAAGCCGGAGAGGTATATAATATTGGAGGCGATTCCGAGATGGAAAACGAGGAGATAATAAAGTATATTTTAAATAAACTAGGTAAGCCGTTTTCTTTAGTAAAATACGTTAAAGACAGGCCGGGGCATGACAAAAGATATGCTATGGATTTTACTAAAATTACCAAGGAAATGGGATTTTTTCCTGTTTATGATATAGAAAAAGGTCTGGATTTAACGATAAATTGGTATTTGAATAACGAAAATTGGTGGAGGGAAATATTGTCCGGGGATTATAAAAAATATTATAAAATAATGTATGATCATAGGTGAGGTTTTGTAATGCTTAAGGTCGCCCTTATAGGATCAACCGGAATGCTTGGCATAGATGTTAATGCCGCCCTGAAGGGGTCCACTTTTCTGGTTAAAAATTATAACTCTAAAAATTTAGATATAACGGAGCCGGGATCTTTACTGGAAGTGCTGAAGAATTTTAAGCCCGATTATATCATAAATTGTGCCGCGTTTACAAATGTTGACTTAGCTGAAGAAGAAAAAAAAAAGGCTGATGCCGTTAATCATCTCGGGTCTCAAAATTTAGCCGAGGCAGCGCTAATGTTAGATTCAAGAATAGTGCATTTAAGTACCGATTATGTGTTTGACGGAACAAAAAAAACGCCGTATCTTGAAGATGATGAAGTAAATCCGATAAATGAATACGGCCTGTCTAAGTTAAAAGGGGAAAACGCCATAAAAGATTCCGGAGCAAGCTATATAATCCTGCGCACTTCCTGGCTATACGGAAAAAACGGAAAAAATTTTGTCAATGCGATACTAAAATTAGCCGACAGTCAAAAAAAAATAGAGGTTGTAAGCGACCAGACGGGGTGTCCAACATATACAAAGGATGTGGCTTATGCAATAACCGAAATTATTGCCAAGGATAATGCAAAAAATGAAATATACCATTTAACCAACGGTGGTTCGGCATCATGGTATGAATTCGCGCTTGAAATAATTCATGTGTTTAAGAGAACAAATTGCGAAATAGTGCCGGTAAACACGGATAAGTTTGTCAGACCGGCAAAAAGACCCTTTTATAGCGTATTAGACAGCTCAAAAATTAAAGAAGATTATCATATAGAACTCAGGTACTGGAAAGATGCCCTCAAAAAATATTGCAACGATATAGGATATTTTGTGAGATAACCTGGCCACTTTTTAATATCTTGAAAAAGATAAATTTTATGTATATAATATAGACGTTGGCATTAGGCTTTAAATTAATAAACTATTTAACATAAGGAGGTTTTATGAAAATGAAGTTCGGAAAGCCCCAAAAGTTTTTTTTAGCGGGGTTTTTTATTTTAGTAGCTGCGTTTGTGATTGTCCCGTTAGTTTCGGCAAGTGCGCAGATGATGCAAAAAAAGAAGATGCCAGAAAAGCCAAAAATGATGAACAAAATAAACCCCATGCAGGCAAAATTAATAGCTGAAGGGAAGAGGCTATTTTATTCTAAAAGCATAGGAACCAACGGTTTTTCATGTGCCACTTGCCATGTATATAGCGCAGGCACTTATATAGGAAGAAACGGCAAGGGAATGGTTCTAAGACCCGTAAGGCCTATGAAAAATACTGTTCAAGAAATGATGACAATCAATGCAATGGGCAACAATCCGAATTTTGCGCTTGAAAAAAGGATGAATGTGTGCGTTAGAAATGCTCTTAAGGGCCATGCATCTAAAAGTCAGTTAAAGGCGTTGGCTGCCTATATTGATTCATTGACATAATAATAGATTTTAAGGCGATAATTTTTTAAAGCGCTTTCTTTTTATTAAAAGTTTATTGAAAAGGGGGGCGCTTTGTTTTTATCTTGTGTTATAATTTATCCTGCATAAGCATTATTAATTTTGGGAATTAATATCGTTCTTTTCCGCCGGCATAGCATTTTCCGGTAAGTTTGCGGTGGTTAAATTTTAAAGCGGGTAAATCTAAAATAAATATGAATATATTGGTAACAGGCGGGGCAGGTTATATCGGATCGCACACAATCATTAGTTTAATTGATAATGGATTTTCCGTTATAGTAATAGATAATTTTTGCAGCGGTCATATTGAAGCAACTGATGCCGTAAGCAAATATGAAAATGAAAAAATCAAGGTTTATGACGGCGATTTTTCCGATGCCGGTTTACTTGACGATATAATTAAAAGGCATAATATAAACGGAGTAATCCATTTTGCCGCCCACAGTCTTGTCGGCGAATCGATGGATGAACCCCTTAAATACTATAAAAACAATGTTGCTAAAACTATCTTATTTCTTGAATTTTTAAAAAAGTCGGGTATAAATAATTTTGTGTTTTCGTCTTCCGCCGCTGTTTACGGTACTTCGGATAAGAATCCTATTGACGAAGCGAGCCCGCTAAATCCCATAAATGCTTATGGAAACACCAAACTGGTGGTTGAAAACATACTTGGGAGTATGGACAGGGCTTACGGTTTTAAATATATATCCCTCAGGTATTTTAATGCGGCAGGAGCAAATAAATCCGGACAGATAGGGGAGGATCATAATCCCGAAACACATCTTATACCACGGGTTTTAAAATCCGTTGCGACAGGGGAAAATAAAGCAGTTGTTTTTGGCAATGACTATCCGACTGATGACGGTACCGCAATAAGGGACTATATCCATGTGGATGATTTGTCTTATGCCCATGTTTTATCGCTTAAATTTTTAATAGAAAATGAAAAGAGTAAAAGCGGTGCCTATAATTTAGGCTATGAGAAAGGGTATTCCGTTATGGATGTTCTTGGAAAAATAGAAGAAATAACCGGAAAGAAACTAAAAGTAGAATTTACGGGAAGGAGAGAAGGCGATCCCGCTATTTTAGTGGCAAGCCATGAAAAGATAAAAAAAGAACTTGGCTTCGAATTTAAATATAATATTTGCGATATTATCAGTTCCGCATGGAACTGGCATTCAAATCACCCAAATGGCTTTAGTAAAGCACAGGCATAGAGGAGGCATATATTTTATGAAGTTAAAAACTAACGCCCTGTTTCCCCCGTTTTTTTCATTTATTATCGATAACAAATTTAGAAATTTGTTTGAAAATATGGATAAAGAAATGGAATTGATGGAGGTTAAGCCGGGTATGAAAGTGCTTGAGGTGGGCTGTGGAAGCGGATTTGTGACGCCCGCCTTATCAAAAGCGGTTGGAAAAGAAGGGTCCGTGATTTCTATCGATATTCAGGAAAAGATGATAAACAAGGCCCGAAAGACAAGAGGATATTTACAGAATGTCCTTTTTCGCACCTCCAGTGCATCTAATTTAATCTCGATAAAAGATGAAGAAATAGACCTTGCTTTTCTTTATTATTCGTTTCACGAGATAGATAATAAAGATGGAGCTGTTCGGGAATTATATCGCGTATTAAAGCAAAATGGCGTATTATCGATTAAAGAACCGCGGTTTGAAGTTTTCAAAAAAGATAGAGAATATTACAAAGAGTTCATAGCAAGCCATGGTTTTAAAATTACCGAAAGCCTTAAAGATTGCAGTCTTTTAGGGTGCTACCTTAAATTTCTTAAGAATTGATGTATTTTTATTAAGAATGCACAACAGATTTTATATTGAAGAAGAAGTTAGCCCTTATTTTTTTGGAAAAGAAATAGCGTTAAATTCAATAACAAGCCATATTAAAGCGTTTCGTAAAAAGGCAGATGATGAAATTAAGCTATATGACGGATCCGGGAATGTATATTCCGCGAAAGTTATTAGTATTTCAAAAAAATCCACTAAGGTTAAACTAATATCAAAAGAGACCTTTCCGGAAAGAAACGCCAAAATTACCTTATTTTTACCCCTTATTACATCTCATTTAATGGATCAACTCCTTTCAAGATTGTGTGAAATGGAAATAAGCAGGATTTTTCCCGTAATTACCGAAAGATCTATCAATTTAAAAGACGAAAAAGAAATATGTCATAAATTATCGAAGTGGGATAAGATTTCAAGCGGGGCATGTGTTTTAACGGGCAAGAGTTTTTCTACAATAATTAATAAACCTGTAAGTTTAAAAGATTCATTTGGATTAGCGGCAAATTTCGGTATTAAATTAATCGCGTCTCCAAGTGCAAAAAAGTGTTTAAGGGATTATCTGATGTCTGCGCCAGATGTTTTTCCTTCCAAAAACTTTTCCATAGGTTTATTTATAGGACCGGAGGGGGATTTCTCTGACCGGGAACTAAAGTTATCCGAGGAATTTGACATTATACCCGTAAAATTGTCGAATTATATTATGAGCACATTTGTTGCATCTATATATTTTGTTTCAAATATAACCCTTTTTGCCTGTACCGGATAAAAATTATGCATCTTAAATTTGTGGAACTTTTTGGAGAAAAACTCTTTCCCGATAAGATAAGAATACCTTTCGATGCAGGTGTAAATATTATTGTCGGGCCGAACGGATGCGGTAAAACCAATATAGTGGATGCTATTAGATTTATTTTAGGAGAACAAGCCCTGAGGGATTTACGCTTAAGAGATATGAATGATATTATATTTCATGGCTCTAACTTGAGGGAACAATCTTCCGTTGCGTTATGCAGGGGTGTTTTTGTAAACGACTTACCTATTGATTTTAAATATAAAGATTTTTCCGAAATAATGGTTGAAAGAAGGCATTTTAAAAATAGGGAAACGGAATATAGAATAAACGGTTTTTTGGTTTCATACAGGGAATATTTAGGTTTCTTTGACGAAAGCGGTTTATCGAAGCACTATTCCATTGTTGATTCTTCCAAGATTAACGCTATTTTAAATTATAGGCCCGGCGATTTAAGATTGTTTTTTGAGGAGGCATCCGGAATAACGAAGTATAAAACCCAAAAAAAATCGGCCTCAAAGAAATTAGAGGCAGCACAGTTGAATTTATTGAGGATAAATGACCTTTATGGTGAGGCGGAGAAGCGACTGACTTTGCTGAAGGGTCAGTCCGAGATATTAGAGAAGTATAAAGAACTTGAAAAAGATAGAAGGCGATATGAATTTGTTTTATATGATAGATTTAAAAGGAAAATAAACTCAGAGATAGATAAGCATAGCGAGGGCTTAAACAATTATTCTTCTCTTTTCATAGAACTCACAACGCAAACCATTTTCATTGAAAATAGTTTGGCAGAGCTAAAAACATCCTTGGATAACTTTAACGATAAGTACAAACAGATCACGAATGAAAAAAATAAAATTTTAATCGATATGACGAAATTAAATTCCGATATCGATTATGGAACTTTAGCGATAAAAAAATTAGAATCGGAAATTGAAAAGAAAAATCAAGAAATACAGGAACAAA
>JAMCUF010000001.1 GCA_023381755.1 Deltaproteobacteria bacterium | reverse complement strand
CCTTACGGAAAGGGAGGAAAAGGTGCTTCGAATGCGGTTCGGCATTGGAATAAAATCAGATCATACATTAGAAGAGGTTGGCCAGGAATTTGGAGTTACGAGGGAAAGAATTAGGCAGATAGAGGCGAAGGCATTAAGAAAACTTAGACATCCAAGCCGTTCTAAGAGGCTTAAAACATTTGCAAAATAGTGGATTTAGGGCCCATAGCTCAGCTGGTAGAGCGGCCGGCTCATAACCGGTTGGTCCCTGGTTCGAACCCGGGTGGGCCCACCATTTTAAAATGTCATTATTTATAAAAGATGTTATCGATGAATTGGAGAGGTTAATCCCGCTTAGTCTTCAAGAAGAATGGGATAACTCGGGGTATCAGATAAAATTAACCGATGAACCTGTTTCAGGAATCGTAACATCTTTGGACATTACGGATAAATGCGCGAATATTGCGCTCAAGAAAGGTTATAATCTTATTTTAACTCATCACCCCCTTTTTTTCCACCCCTTGCATTTGCTGGATTTGGATTCTAAGGACGGAAAGGTCCTTAATATTCTTGTTAAAAACGGAATCTGCGTCTATTCGATGCATACGAATTTTGATTCTTCGCAGTATTCGATGAGCCGTTATATCTCCGGCAAACTTGGCGTTAAAGAAATCTCGCCCCTGAGATCCCATAAAAGAAAATTATACAAACTTTCGGTTTTTATTCCAAAGGGTTATGTAAAAAGGATAAGAGACGTTCTTTTCGCCTATGCGAACCCCAGAATTGGAAACTATGAAAATTGTTCCTTCGAAACTAAGGGAAGGGGCTCGTTTAAACCTCTTTCAGAAGCAAGTCCGTTTATAGGGGCTAAAGGAGAGACCTCTTTTGTCTCCGAATCCAAACTTGAGGTTATAATTGAAAAAGGGGCTATAAGCAACGCCCTGGATGCATTAAAAAAAATCCACCCTTACGAAGAAGTAGCTTTTGATTTATATCCTTTGTATGACTTTGGGGGCAGTTTTTCCGAAGGCATGGGAGCCATGGGAAATTTAGAGCCAAAACTTAATTTTAAAAATATTTTAAACAAAATATACGGCCTGTTTACCCCTTTGTTTATGCACTATTGCGGGAAGTTAAACAGGGTGGTAAAAAGGATTGCCGTCGTTTCGGGAAGCGGCTTTTTATTTATAGATGAAGCGATTAAAAATAATTGCGATGTTTTAATATCATCCGAATTGACCCATAGCAAAGCTATCAAGGCAAATAAGAACGGCATATGCTTGGTGGAGCTTTCGCATTTCGATATGGAAAAGTATTTTGCCTTGCTTGTAAGGGATATATTAATAAAGAAATTTAGTGTTCCGGTGATAGAAAATAATAATGAAAATAATCCGTTTTTTAACTATAAAGGAGGGGAAATTTGAACCAGCAGGTTTCGTTTATAATCGAGATTCAAAATATCGATATGGATCTGTTAAAATTTGAAGAGGCGGTAAAAGAGATATTGAAAGACATCAAGGAAACGGAAGATGCCCTGAAGTTAGAGGAAGAAAGACGCGGAAAGCTAAGGAACGAGTTATTGGAACTGAACAAAAAAGTGGACATGGAAGAGCTTAACATAAAGTCGTATGATGAACGGATCGCTAAAATGAAGGATGCCCAAAAACTTATTCAAACCAATAAAGAATACAATGCGATGCAAAAGTCCGTCAAAGACAACGAATCATTAAAAAAGAAGTCTGAGGATGATATATTATCGTATTTAACCAATAAAGACGAACTAAATAATGAGATATTGCATGCGCAAAAAGCGGTTAATGAACTAACCGGCAGTTTGGCGGAAAAAAGCGAGATATATAAAAAAAGCAAACAGGAGTTAGACAAGGTAAAAAAAGATTCTAACGACAAGAAGGCCCTGCTTGTCGGTAAGGTAAAAAAAGAGTATTACGCGGTATATGAAGCGGTGAAAAGAAATAAAAAATTACCCGCCGTAGCTTCAGTAGCGCAATCAGGCGCCTGCACCGGGTGCTATAGAATGCTCCCCCCTCAGCAATTTAATGAGCTTTTATCGGAAACATTATTTATGCAATGTCCGGTCTGTTCGAGGATACTTTACGTAGAGCAAAATAACGGGGCTGGTTCCGCCGGTCCTGCGGAGAGCTAAACTTGCGTGCTTCGATATTATTATTTTTATAAAGATATGGTTATAAATGTGCATATAGATGGGGCATCAAGAAATAACCCCGGTAATGCCGGGGCAGGAGTCGTTATCGAAGCCGGGGCAGGAGTCGTGTTGGCGGAGTTAAAGGAGTATCTTGGAATTGCCACCAATAACGAAGCCGAATATAGGGCATTGATAATTGCCTTAAATTATTTAAACAAAGTTTCTAAAAAATTTCGCATAACCGTACCTGCACCGGCATCTTCCGCGCGAAGCGGCGCTCAAACGGCTATAAGCGGCGACATTAATAAAATTACCTTTTTTTCGGATTCGCAGCTGCTGATAAAGCAAATGAACGGGGAATACGCCGTTAAAAGCCCTAAAATATTGCCTCTTTACGCCGATGCCAAAAAAATATTAAAAAGCATGGGGTTAACCGTAGGTTCAGCCCACCCCGGCTATTCTTTTATATATATTCCAAGGGAATTTAATAAACAGGCGGATAGATTGGCAAATCTGGCAATAGACGAGGCATTAGCCCTGTAAAGCTTGCCTTGCCGCAAGTCCGGCAAACCATAATGTTCACCCTATTGCAGGATTAAGGGTTGAAGAAAAAATTGTAAATTATTAAATAAACTGTTAAAATATAAAATCAGGCCGCAAGCAAAAACAGTTAGTCGCGAAAGCCTTTTCGTAATAAGGTTTTTGAGGAAAGTCCGGGCTCCACAGAGCATAACGCCGCTTTATACCGGTAAAGGCAACTTTAAGGAAAGCGCAACAGAAAATATACCGCTATAATAGATTTATTATATTATAGCAAGGGTGAAATAGTGAGGCAAGAGCTCACTTAGGCATTGTGTAAATAATGCCTATGGCAAGCCCCGTTAGGAGCAAGAACAAATAGGAAACCCTGAGGTTGCTCGCCTTCAATGGTTTTCGGGTTGTTCGCATTATAGAGAAATGACTAATTCATACAGAACCCGGCTTATGGGTTTGCTTGCGGTTCAATATATCAATTGCGTTAATGGAAATTAAAAACATAAGAAATTTTTCTATCATAGCCCATATAGACCATGGGAAATCAACCCTTGCAGACAGGTTTTTGGATTTTACCGGAGCGATAACCGAAAGAGAAAAGGTCTCCCAGTTTCTCGACAATATGGAGCTTGAGCGTGAAAGAGGAATCACCATAAAGGCTCAAACCGTCAGGCTAAATTATAGTCATAACGGCATTCATTATGCCCTGAATCTCATCGATACCCCGGGGCATGTGGATTTTTCCTACGAGGTTTCAAAATCGTTAGCCGCATGCGAGGGGGCTCTTCTCGTCGTTGACGCCACCCAGGGCGTCGAGGCTCAGACGCTTGCCAATGTTTATATCGCTTCCGATATGAATTTAGCCGTTGTTCCGGTTATAAATAAAATAGATTTGCCGAGCGCAGACCCCGAAAGTACAAAAAAGGAGATAGAAGAAGTTGTCGGCCTTGAGGCGGAAGGCGCCATTTTGGCAAGCGCCAAGGAAGGCATAGGAATAAAGGAAATACTTGAGGCGGTTATAAATAAAATTCCTGCGCCAAAAGGGGAAACGTCCGCCCCCCTTAAGGCTTTGATTTTCGATTCATGGTTTGACGCATACCAGGGGGTTGTGGCGCTCGTTAGAATCTTTGATGGTAAAGTGGCTCCCGGGGATGACATACTCCTTATGAGTTCGGGCGATTCCTACCAGGTTCAGAAAGTTGGCGTTTATAGCCCATATATGAAAGCACTGGACTGTTTAAGCGCCGGCGAGGTTGGTTTTATTATTGCAAACATAAAAGAAGCCGCAAGATTTAAAATAGGGGATACTATCACATTAAAGGGAAGCCCGGCTAAAAATCCGCTGCCCGGCTTTAAAGAACCAAAGCCGATGGTATTTGCGGGGATTTATCCGATAGATGCGAATAATTATCCCGAGCTTAAAGATTCCATGGAAAAACTTAAACTTAACGATCCCTCATTTTCCTATGAGCCGGAAAGTTCCCTCGCACTGGGATTTGGGTTTAGATGCGGATTTTTAGGGCTTTTACATATGGAAATAATAGTGGAAAGATTAGAAAGGGAATACAATCTTAATCTAATCTCTACGTCGCCCACGGTTCTTTATAATATCGCCACAAAAACGGGCGAAGTAAAGCCGGCGCTTAACCCTATGAAATTTCCGCCGTCGAAGGAAATTCCCATGCAGGAGGTTGACTTTATAGAAGAGCCGTTTATCAGGGCAAATATTTATGTTCCTTCGGAGTTTTTAGGAAAGATAATAAACCTTTGCGTCGAAAAAAGGGGGCATCAGGTTGAGCTTAAATATATTACCAGGAACAGGGTCCAACTTATTTATGATTTACCGCTATCCGAAATAGTTCTCGATTTTTACGACCAGCTCAAATCATTATCGAAAGGCTATGCATCTTTTGACTATGAACTTAACGGATACAGGACTTCCGATATGATAAAACTTGAAATCCTTGTCAATAAAGATCCTGTAGATGCCCTTTCGGTTATTGTTCACAGGGATAAGGCCTATACCCGCGGAAAAAATATCGTGGAAAAGCTTAAGACCCTGATACCGCGGCAATTATTCGAGGTTGTCCTTCAGGCCCAGATAGGGTCCAAGATTATAGCAAGAGAGGAAGTTAAGGCATTAAGAAAGAATGTTCTCGCAAAGTGTTACGGCGGCGATATTACAAGGAAAAGAAAGCTTTTGGAAAAACAAAAGGAGGGCAAAAAGAAGATGAAAAACATCGGTTCGGTTGAAATTCCACAAGAGGCGTTTCTTTCGATACTTAAGGTTTGAATAAATCTACTTTTGTTTCGATTTTGTCTTGGTATTTCTCGCAAACATTGCGCATATCGCCCCGAATATGCAAAGATAACCTAAGATAACGTAAACATCTCCGTATGCGCCGATCAGGGAGAATTCATTAATTAAATAATCAAAGATTTTAAGCGGGTTAGAGGGGTGGTTGGTTGTTCTAACAATGGAATTGCCATTTTTCATTAGGGCTTCGCGCAGAATGTTTATTACATTGTTAAATCCATAAAAGTTATAATTGATGTTTCTTGCGTATTGATTTAGATGGTAAACCTGCCTCACCGCAAGTTCCTGGCCTGACCATGCTATGCCGAACGATGCCCCTATCTGAAATAAAACGTTGTACAGCGCCGACGCATCCGGTATCTGCTCAAATCTGGCCGAGTTAATGACAGCCATCATGACCGGCGCATTTATAAGTCCTACGCCCAATCCCCTAAAGAATTGGTTATAAACAATGAAAGGAACCGACGTTTGCAACGAAATGCTCCCTAATTGAAAATTTGCAAAGGCAAAAATCAGCATCCCTGCCGCAAGCAAATATTTTGGACCGTATCTGTCGGCAACTTTTCCGGCGACAGGCGATACGACCGCGACCGCAATGGCAAACGGCGCCATTAAATACCCAGCATGCATTGCATTATAGTTAAGTATGTCTTCGATAAATATAGGCAATAAAAATAGCGTGCTAAAAACGCCCGCGGCCCTTATCATGCTGACTAAGTTGCCGGCCAAAAAATTATTGTTTTTAAACAGGGAGTAATCCATTAAGTATCTTTTAGAAAAAATTTCAACGATGATAAACAGGGTTAAAGAAATTGCACAAACTAATTCGGTTAACCTGATTATAGATGAATCCCATTCCAATGTTTGCCCTTCGTTTAGAACATATAGCAAAGTTCCAAGGCATATCGCAATCAGTATAAAACCTGCGTAGTCAAATTTTTTTGCGAACGGTTTTTGCGGTATGTCCTTTTCAAGCAGTACAAAAGAAGCTAAAAGTAAAATTATTCCGATAGGGACATTAAAATAAAATATCATCCTCCAATCCACATAATCTACAAAATATCCGCCGATTATGGGGCCTAAAGCGGGGGCCACCATTATTCCGATGGTCCATATCCCCATTGCCGCCCCTCTTTCATGCGCCTTAAAATATTTTGCTATTAGGCTGATAGATACCGGTATAAGTCCCGCCCCTCCGACAGCCTGAATTATCCTGAATAAAATCATTATGTCGTAAGACGGGGCAAAACCGCAAAATGCCGAACCTATTACAAAAAAGACAATCGAAATTATAAAAGGTATTTTTAGTCCGTATTTTCTGCTTAAGTAACTTGTAAGAAGTATAATTACCGAGTATGTTATCGTGTAGGCAATTATAACCCAGTCGATGGTTATAACATCTACCCCGAAATGGGACATCATCTTCGGAAGCGCGACTATGACAATATTTATATCTAATATTGCCATAAAGGAGGCGGTAACGGATACTATAAGTATAAGCCATTTAAAATACCTGCGCCCATTAATTTCAACTTTATCCGGCGGCGTTTTTATCTGATTTTTTGGGTCAAGGCTTTTCATTTTAGGTTATTTGCGGTTATTGTATAAACATATGGGTAAAAAATTCCTCGGTAATCCAGGCATTCAAATAACGTTTTAGCTTGCATACCCGGTTTCCGCCGGAGCGGAATGGGACGCGCTTATATTATACGCCAATGAAATTAATTTTGGAATAGTTTAAATTTATAATGTTATAGACTTCAAACTAAAAAATTGATATAATTAAAAACCATGGGGCGGCCCATCTTAATTATTTACTTTTTATTTGCTTTAACTTTACTTTATCAGAGATTAACCGGCTGAACGGCCTAAATTAATTTATTTATTATATTTTTATGAGCAAGCATACCTTATGGGGCTATTTCAAGGCAATAGCCGTAGCCGTAATTATCGCCCTTTTCTTTAGAACATTTGTAGTACAGGCCTTTAAAATACCCTCCGGTTCGATGGAGCCGGATCTTGTGCCGGGCGACCATATATTAGTCAACAAGTTTATCTACGGGGTTCGCATTCCCTTTACGAAGTTTACTATTCCCGTGTCCCGCCCCCGGACGGGACAGGTCATAGTTTTTAAATTCCCTTACGCAAAAAGATATAATTTACACCCGGGGATAGATTTTATAAAAAGAGTGATTGGAACGCCAGGGGATAAAATTCAAATTATCGACAACAAGGTTTATATAAATAATCGTCTTTATTACTGCAAATATGCCAGATGGACGTCAAGAAAAATTTTACCGCCCTACAATTCCCCAAGAGATAACTACGGGCCGGTAACCGTGCCTAAGGGCGAGCTTTTTGTTATGGGAGATAACAGGGATAACAGCTGGGACTCAAGGTATTGGGGTTTTGTCCCGTATAGGGACATCAAAGGTCAGGCGTTTATGATTTACTTCTCATGGAATCCCAAAAATCATTTCGATATTTATTACAAAAGGTTTTTTAGTATGATCCCCGATTGTTCTTTTAATGGGGAAGGTAAAATGACGAATGGTTAGCTCGGGTAATTGTAAAAAATCAGGCAAAATCTTACTTTTTAACGATTCTGCGACAAATAATATTCTAAACGCTTTTATACGCTCTATCTTAAATTTAAAAATAGTTAAGCCGCAGACCGGCGCAGCCGCACCGAAGGCGGAGTCAGCTTCGACGCACCTGCGGCTGCAGAAAGCCGCAGGTTTTAGCAATACTATCATAATCGGAATAAAGGAAGGAGGGGTTCCCTTTGCCGGCCTGATAAAAAAAGATATTAAAAGCCGCTTTAAAATAGATTGTAAAATAGGTTATATCGATATGACGCTTTACAGGGATGACCCTTTTTCTATAAAAAAACCCGTCAAATCTACGGAGTTGCCGTTTGACATAGAGGATAAAGACGTCATTCTGGTTGACGATGTCATAAGTAGCGGAAGAACGGTCAGGGCGGCAATAGATGAGATTTTTGATTTCGGAAGACCTAAGAGCATCAAACTTGCCGTTCTTATCGATAAAGGCGGAAGGGAACTGCCGATATGTCCCGACTTTGTCGGAAAAAAAATTAAGGCGGGAAAAGATGAAATTATCCATGTTGATATTCTAAGCAAAGAAAAACATATTGATAAAATTATTAAAAAATGATATTTTAATTTTCAATGAGCTTCGATAAAAAAGACCTCATTTCGATTAACGACCTTACCAGATCCGATATTTACCGCTTTATAGAAACAGCAAAGGAATTTAAAAAGATATCATTGAAGGATATAAAGAAGGTTCCTACCTTGAGGGGGAAAACCGTTGTAAATCTTTTTTACGAACCCTCCACAAGAACGAAGGCATCCTTTGAGATTGCCCAAAAAAGGCTAAGCGCGGATTCGCTAAACGTCAGTATTTCACAAAGTTCGGTTGTCAAAGGAGAGAGCTTAAAGGACACCATATTAAATTTGGAATCTATGAAACCCGATGCTTTTGTTATAAGGCATCAGGAATCGGGGGCATCCTATTTTGTGTCGAAAATAACGAAAGCCTCGACAATAAATGCCGGCGACGGAATAAACGAACATCCGACGCAATGTCTTTCGGATATTATGACCATAATGGAAGAGAAGAAAGATATTGCCTCCCTTAAAGTGGCAATTATCGGAGACATTTACCATTCAAGGGTGGCAAGATCGGATATTTACGGATTATCCAAACTTGGAGCCGAGATTTATTTATATGGCCCATATTCACTCTTGCCGAGATCTCTGGATACGCAGAATGTGAGAATCGCCGGCAATATGGAAGAAGCGGTTAAAAATGCCGATGTTATAATAATGCTCAGGATACAGAGGGAAAGGGCAAGCTATTATTTTATACCGTCCATAGAAGAATACAGAAATTTCTTTAGATTAACCCGAGGTTTGCTGTCCTTAGCCTCGAAGAACGTCATAGTGCTTCATCCCGGCCCTGTAAACCGCGATGTCGAAATAGCCGGCAGTATAATCGATGAAAATAGAACCAGAATTTTAAAGCAGGTTGAAAATGGCGTGGCGGTGAGGATGGCCTGTCTTTACATCTTGCTCGGCGTTCAAAAAAATTAAAAACATGCAAAGGATTATTGTAAAAAATGGAATAGTCGTTGACCCCCTTACCAAAACCGAGACTAAAAGAGATATCTATATAGAAAACGGGGTGATAAAGGACTTTTCCGGTAAAAAAACTATAAAAGATGTTAAAATATTGGATGCAAAGGGTTTAGCCGTTTTACCTGGGCTTATAGATATGCACGTCCATTTAAGGGAACCCGGTTTTGAATATAAAGAAAATATTAAGTCGGGAATGGAAGCGGCAATAGCCGGCGGTTTCACATCTATTTGCTGCATGCCTAATACCAATCCTCCAAATGATTCTAAATCCGTAAATAGTTTTTTACTGAGCAAGGCCAGCTCCTTTAATCTGATTAACCTTTTTACCGTCGGCGCCATATCAAAAGGTTTAAACGGGGCATCTTTAGCCAATATCGGCGAATTAAAAGAATCCGGAGCGGTTGCAATAAGCGATGACGGAAACCCCGTGGACGATAGCTCGCTTATGGCAAGGGCGCTTTTGTATGCCAAAACATTTGGCTTGCCTGTTATATCACATAGCGAGGATATTAGGTTGAGAGGCAAAGGAGTAATGAATGAAGGGGTCGTTTCGCAAAGGCTCGGGGTTGCCGGGATTCCGAGTATAGTTGAAGAAATAGCCGTGGCAAGGGACATAATGCTTGCCAGATATTATAATGCGCGGCTTCATATAGCCCATGTTTCCACCAAGGGTTCGGTTAATATAATAAGGCAGGCAAAAAAGGAAGGGGCAGGCATTACATGCGAAACATGCCCCCATTATTTTACCATGACCGAAGATTCCCTTTTAAACTATAATACTAACGCAAAAATGAATCCTCCGCTAAGGACGAAGGAAGATATCATAGCCGTTAAAGAGGCGCTCTCAGACGGGACTATTGATGTTATAGCCTCCGATCACGCCCCTCATGCGGAAGACGAAAAGGACACGACACTGGATGACGCTCCGTTTGGAATTATAGGGCTTCAAACGTCGCTTCCCTTAACGCTGAGATTATACAACGAAAAAAAACTGGCGCTAACGGATATAGCAAGGCTTATGTCTTTAAATCCGGCAAATATTTTAAATCTGGGCGATAGGGGGGTTATCAAAAATGGATTTGCCGGGGATATTACGATTGTGGATATTAATAAAAAGTGGGTATTTACGAAGGATACAATCAAATCATTAAGCAAAAATTCTCCCTTTATAAATATGGATTTTGTCGGACTTCCTTTATATGTTATTGTCAATGCCAATTTAATCAAGGCAAATTAATTAATCGCTTCAAATTCCGAATATGGACAATCTACGCAAAGAAAAAGCGCTGCTCATGCTGGACAACGGAAAATATTACGAGGGATATTACGCGGGAAGGGCAATAGAATCCGGCGGGGAAATCGTTTTTAATACCGCTATGAACGGCTATCAGGAATTAGTTACCGACCCTTCCTATAACGGGCAGATTGTTCTTATGACTTATCCGATGATTGGCAATTACGGGATAAATGAGACCGATTTTGAATCAGAGAGGGTATGGGTATCGGGACTCGTTACAAAAAACTACGTAGATATGTTTTCACATTTTAGCGCCTCAAAAAGTTTATCCGAATTTATCAATGCTTATGGTTTTCCGGTAATTTCCGGGATTGACACGAGGCATTTAACTATAAATTTAAGGAATGAAGGTTCGATTAATGCCTATATCGCCCCGATGGAATCCGGCATTACATATATTAGGAGTAAAATAGCCGGCCTGCCGAAAATGGAAGGCTTAAACCTTGCCAAAAATGTTTCCACGGCTAAGGTTTACGAGAAAAGGGTCAAGTCTTCCATGTTTAATGTAACCATTATTGATTACGGTGTTAAGTATAATACGATAAGATGCCTTAACGGTTTAGGCGCCTGCGTAACGGTTGTTCCGCATAATTTTTCCAAGCAGGAAATACTTCAAGCCGAACCGGACGGGATTCTTTTATCCAACGGACCCGGAGACCCTAAGACTATGGAGAGAGAAATAGAAGTTATAAAAAGCCTTTTGGGCGAAAAGCCTATTTTTGGAATATGCTTAGGCCACCAATTATTGGCTTTGTCGTTGGGATTTAATACGTATAAGCTTAAGTTTGGGCATCACGGGATAAACCATCCCGTTAAAAACCTAAAAACCTCAAAAGTAGAAATAACCTCCCAAAATCACGGTTTTTGCGTCAACTTGTCAAATGCGGGCGCGGGCCATATGTCAAAAAATACGGAATTAACCCATATAAGCCTCAATGATAATACCGTGGAAGGCATCAGAAATACCGGATGCAAGGCGTTTTCGGTTCAATATCATCCCGAAAGCTCGCCAGGACCAAGAGATTCAAGGTACCTTTTTTACGAATTCAAAGAGTTATGTTTAAATAATAAAAAAAGAATTTTTAAGGTTTAGTTTATTTAATAATATTACTTAATGAAATTATGCCTAAAAGAACCGATATAAAAAAAATTTTGATAATAGGCTCAGGACCAATCGTAATAGGACAGGCAGCGGAGTTTGATTATTCCGGCACTCAGGGGGTTAAGGCTTTGGCCGAGGAAGGCTATGAAGTCATACTCGTAAATTCCAATCCGGCCACCATTATGACGGATCCGGGTTATGCGAGCAAAACTTATATCGAGCCGTTAACCAAGGAATTTATCGCAAAAATCATAGAAAAGGAAAGACCCGATAGCATATTGTCCACGCTTGGCGGACAGACCGCCCTTAACCTTACGTTGGAACTTTATGAAGACGGGATTTTAGAGAAATACGGATTAAAAATTTTGGGCGCAAATATTGACGCAATTAAAAAAGCCGAGGATAGGGAATATTTTAAAAAAAGCATGGAGAAAATAGGCATACCGGTATTGAACGGGGGTTTTGCCTCTAACATGGATGAGGCTTTCGAGGTTCAAAAAGGCATCGGTTTTCCGGTAATTATAAGACCCTCTTTTACACTGGGAGGAACGGGGGGAGGCATTGCATATAATACCTACGAATTTGCCGAGTTTGTCTCGAACGGGATAAACGCAAGCCCGATAAACGAGATATTAATCGAGAAGTCGGTTATAGGGTTTAAAGAAGTAGAGCTTGAGGTTATGACGGATAAAAATAGAAACACTATTATTATATGTTCTATCGAAAACTTTGATCCGATGGGAATTCATACGGGAGACTCCATTACCGTTGCACCCGTTCAAACCTTAAGCGATAAGGATTTACAGAAACTTCGCGAATATTCCATTAAGATAATGAACGAGATAGGGGTCGAAACGGGGGGGGCCAATATTCAATTTGCCTTAGATCCGAGTTCCGACAAGGCGTATGTTATCGAAATGAACCCCAGGGTCTCGAGGAGTTCGAGTTTGGCGTCAAAGGCAACCGGATTCGCGATAGCTAAGATTGCCGCAAAGCTGGCGGTCGGGTACACCTTAGATGAAATTACAAATGATATTACAAAAAAGACGCTTGCATGCTTTGAGCCATCCATAGATTACGTTGTTACAAAAATGCCCCGTTTTGCGTTCGAAAAATTTCCTCAAACCGATAACACCCTGACAACTCACATGAAATCGGTCGGCGAAGTTATGGCAATAGGCAGAACGTTTGCGGGTTCGATTCGAAAGGGTCTTA
>JAMCUF010000021.1 GCA_023381755.1 Deltaproteobacteria bacterium | reverse complement strand
ATCTTTAAAATTATCGGGAAATCCTGCGCCGGAGCCTATATCCATAATAGATTGGACCCCGTCTGACTCTCGTTTGTTCCCCGTGCGTAAAATTTTTAATAGAAAGGTGCTGTCCATAATATGCCTTTTGATAAATTCATCCGCATCTGTTATCTTTGTAAGATTTATTTTTTTATTCCATTCCAAAAGTTCCTCGTAAAATATGTAAAATTTTTCAATGAGCTGCCTTAATTTCATATCCCTTTCTTTTTCAAAATTTCTCTCAAAAGATATAATTCCATAATTCATCAAATAATTATATGTTTCATTAATGAATTTTTCTTTTAAGGTTTTGCAGGCCATGATTTTACCCGATAATTTTAAAGATATGGTTTTTTATTTTTTTATAGAAATATATTATAATAATTTTAGAATTTTAGCAGTAAGAAGGTAATAAAATTTTATAAATAATTGAATTATTGTTTTTTTTTAATATTGGAAGGCAAATCTGCGGCAATAAAGAGCCTTTTTGTTTTTGTTTCCTATTTTTTCATAAAAATTAAAAATTATTTATTCGTGCATTTTTGCACGGATAGAAATTATTGTCAAGTTGCGGAGGGCGGATTTGCATAGAAAACAGATACATTTTCTAACATATGTTTTTATTTTTACTATTTTACGAAAGTTTTATAGAATTTTTATTGCAAAAATAATAAATGTTTCACGTGAAACATTTATTATAAAAATTTATCTTTACTTTAATAAAATTTTGGTTTATAAATTGAAAAAGAGTTATTGTTTTTAAATTTTATTTGCTGAGCGATTTGTTGAAATTAAAAACTAATGGCAAAGATAATTTGTGTTTCCAATCAAAAGGGCGGCGTAGGTAAAACCACCACGGCAATCAATATTGCCGCCTGCTTGTCGGCGTATGAAAAGAAAACCCTCTTAATTGATGCCGATCCGCAGGCTAATGCGACAAGCGGTTTAAATATTGCGGTTGATAAGTCGAGGCCTACCATTTATGAATGTCTAACAGGCGAATCTACGGTCAAAGATGCCATATACCCGACGCAGATGAAAAATCTTCACGCAATTCCCGCAACCTCCGACCTTGCAGGCATTGAGGTGGAAATTGTCGGTATGGATGAAAGGGAGTATTTCCTTAAAAGGAATATTATCGATAAGATAAACAACGATTATGATTATGTTTTTATCGATACGCCGCCCTCGCTTGGACTATTGACAATAAACGCATTAACCGCTTCCAACAGCGTCTTAATCCCTATGCAGTGCGAGTATTATTCATTAGAGGGGATATCAAGGCTGATGCAGACAATTAGACTTATAAAACAAAGACTGAACGAAGATTTGCATATCGAAGGAGTTTTGTTTACCATGTTTGACGGAAGGGCAAACCTCACAAATCAGATAGTTAGCGAGGTTAAAAAATATTTTGGGCAAAAGATTTATGAAAATGTTATACCAAGAAATGTTAAGCTTCCCGAAAGTTCAAGTTTTGGAAAACCTATAATCTTATACGATATCAATTCCAAAGGCGCAATTTATTATATTGCATTGACTAAGGAATTTTTATCTAAGGTTGCATAAAAACTTAACTGCAAAACTCATTATTTATTATCTATCATCTTTATTATTTATGGAAAAAAAGAAAAAATCGTTGTCGAAACGGGTTGTATTAGGCAGGGGGCTAGGCGCGCTTTTAACCGACGCCTATATTCCGGACGGCATCCATATGGACCCGGACCGGAAGCTTTCGGTCTTTGAAATAGAAATAGACAAGATAAATACCGGGGTTTATCAGCCCCGCCAATATTTTGACGGGGATAAACTTAAAGAGCTAAAGGACTCTATCAAGGAAAACGGTATTATTCAGCCCTTAATAGTCTCCAAATCTAAAGACGGCGGCAGTTATGATTTAATTGCGGGCGAAAGAAGATATAGGGCAGCCAAAGAGTTAAGATTAAACAGGGTTCCAGCGATAATTAAGGATATTTCAGGTGTTTTAGCACTCGAAATTGCCCTTATCGAAAATATCCAAAGGCAGGATTTAAATGTAATCGAAGAAGCAAACTGTTATGCGAGGTTAATCGGGGAATATAAATTAACTCACGAAGAACTTTCGGTTAAAGTCGGCAAAGATAGAACTACAATTACAAATATGATAAGGCTGCTTTCCTTGCCGGATGAAATTAAAAACGGTCTTATTTATGGGAAAATTACCCCCTCCCATGCAAGAAACCTTATCGGTCTTTCGGCCAATGAAGCAGGCATGCTTCTAAATAAAATTTCCAATGAAAAATTAAATATAAGGCAGACAGAGCAAGCTGCGAAGGCGATCAAGTTAAAAAAACAAAAGCATAAACCCCCGAAAGATTTTTCAATATTTTCTCAGGTTAAAAATTATGAAGATGCGCTTTTTGAAAGGCTTCAGGCTAAAGTTATAATAGGCTATAAAAATAAGGGCAATGAATTAAAGGGAAAGATTGAAATTAATTTTTCTTCCGCGGAGGAGCTCGAAAGATTGGTTAAGTTAATAAAAAATAAAGATTCAGCCGATCCAATCTGATCCGGAATTAATATTTTATCTTTTGACCGCTTATTTTTTGAATTTTATAAAAATTATAAAAATATTTATAATTATTATATAATTTGGCTTTGATTGATTTATATAAAATATAAATATGACTGAATTAATCCTAACATGGCAGGGACTTTTGTTTGAAGCCGCATCATTTTTAATTTTCACTTACCTTTTAAATCTGCTTCTGTTTAAGCCTATGCGGGTTATCTTAAAAAAAAGGGAGGAAGTTATCGGCTTAAATGAGGATAAGCGAAAAGACCTTGAAAAATTAGCGGGTGAATTAAGCGAGAAAGCCGGAAACGAAAGAGAAAATTTAAGATTTGAAATAAACGAAATCAAAGAAAGGTTTCACAAGGAAGCCCAGGCCGAGGCGGATAATATTTTATCGGATGCTAAAATTAAGGCTGTCGATAATTTCAATAAGGTAATGGAAGAATTTAACGGAGTAAAAATTTCTGCGGCAGGCTCCTTGAAAGAAACAGCCCAATATTTATCCGTTTTAATTTCTAAAAAAATAATGGAATAGCTTTTGTATCGGCTTAATGTAAACAGGCATAAAAAAATGTATGGGACTTTTTTGGCGAATATTTGACACGCTTTTACTTGTAATAGGACTTGCTTATATATTTATAAGATATATAAACCCTTATTTTGAGAAAAGAAGAAAGGACATTAACCTTTCGATAGAAAAGGCTATGGAAGCGAAAAGGCAGGCTGAGGAGCTTTATAAAGAGGCTCGAAATAAACTTGACTGGGTTAAAAAAGAAATAGAAAAAATAAAAAAAGAAGCCATAAGAGAGTCCGAAATAGAAAAAGCACACATAATAGAAGAAGCAAAGGCTTCAGCCGAAAAGATTTTGGAAAACTATTTGGCCATCGCAAAATCGGAAATTGACAAACAAAAAAGAGATCTTTATCAAGAGGCTCTCGGCATGTCTTTCAAGATTGCCCGGGATATTATACGCGAGGAACTGACGGAAGAGGTTTTCAATAAAGTGAACGATAATCTTCTTAAACTTAGCGGTGCAGCAATTGTTAAATAATAAAATAGCAAAGAGGTATGCCGGAGCCCTTTTTGAAGTAGCCCGCGAGTCGGGCAGGACAGAGGAAATTTATAAAGAACTTAACGGTTTTATCGCTTTCTGCGATAACGAGACCGGCCTCAAAGAATTTTTACCTCAAACCTTCATAGATAAAAAGAAAAGAAGGGAAGTGGTTAGTCTTTTAGGCGAAAAATTATCTCTAAGCACGGAATTCATAAGTTTTATATGCCTATTGATAGAAAATGAAAGAACAAGATATTTACTTAAGATTCTGCAAGAATTTACAAGACTTAGAAATGATTTTCTGGAGATTTTGACAGTCAATGTTGTTTCGGCCAAAAAGTTAAAAGACGGTGAAATCAAGAAAATCAAAAATATGATTGAAAAGGCTACCGGTAAAAGCGTTGTTATAAGCGAAAAGATTTCAGCTGAAATAATTGGCGGATATATTATAAATGTTGATGGCAAACTGTATAACGGCAGCATAAAAACCCAATTAGAAAATCTGTATAATTATTTAAAACAGGGAGCATCTGTTTATGGCGGTTAAAGCATCGGAAAATACCGGGATTATTAAACAAAAAATAGAGGCCTATTCAAAAAATATCGATATAAGCGAAGTAGGGGTGGTTTTATCCGTGGGCGACAATGTGGCTAAAATATACGGTCTTAAAAATGCTATGATAGGAGAAATGCTGGAAATTACTCCCGATGTGTACGGATATGTATTGAACCTGGAAGAGGATAATGTCGGCGTTGCAATCTTGGGAGAGGAATCTTGCGTTAAAGAAGGGGATACTGTAAAAAGAACGGGAAAAATTGCCGAAGTTCCCGTCGGAAAAGAGATTATAGGAAGGGTACTTGACGGGCTCGGAAGGCCCATCGACGGCAAAAGTCCTATGATAACCCGAGAGTACTCCCCGATAGAAAAAAAGGGCGTGGGCATAGTTCATAGAAAAAAGGTGAGTGAACCTTTATATACGGGAATTAAAGTTATAGACGCGTTGATACCTATAGGCAGGGGACAAAGAGAGCTCATAATAGGCGATAGGCAGACCGGAAAGACCGCCATAGCGGTAGATACGATATTAAACCAGAAGGATTCGGGTGTTTATTGTATTTATGTTGCAATAGGGCAAAAGCAGTCAAGCGTTTCTTTTATCTATGACCATCTTATGAAGGAAGGGGCGATGAAATATACCGCAATCATTGCGGCAAATGCAAGCGATCCTACCGCTCTTCAATATTTTGCACCTTATTCCGGCGTTACGATGGGTGAATATTTCAGGGATAACGGCATGCATTGTCTTATTATATATGATGACTTGTCAAAACACGCCGTTGCCTATAGGGAATTATCGTTGCTTTTAAGGAGACCGCCCGGCAGAGAGGCATATCCGGGGGATGTTTTTTATCTTCACTCAAGACTTTTAGAGAGGTCCGCCAAGCTTAATGATGCTTATGGGGGAGGGTCCCTTACTGCCCTGCCTATAGTTGAAACGCAGGCGGGGGATGTTGCGGCATACATACCGACAAATGTTATTTCTATTACGGATGGACAGATATTTCTTGAAACCGATCTTTTTTACGCTGGCGTCAGACCGGCAGTAAATGTGGGACTTTCCGTGTCAAGAGTCGGCGGGGATGCCCAGATTAAAGCGATGAAGCAGGTTTCCGGAGGGTTGAGGCTTTCTTTGGCTCAGTATAGGGAGTTGGCGGCATTTTCGCAGTTCGGGGCAGACCTTGATAAAACAACGCAGGAAATGCTTGCCCACGGAAGGATGATGTCGGAGCTTCTTAAGCAGGGGCAATACGACCCGATGCCGATCGAAAAGGAGGTTGCAATATTGTTTGCGGCTAATAATGGATATTTGCTGGATTATAAACTTACATCCGTAAAAAAATATGAAAAGGAGCTTTTATCGTATATTGAAAATAACAGTCCTGAAATATATGAGGATATAAGGGAACGAAAGGCAATAAATGATACCGTAGAATCCAGTCTTATCGCCTCGTTAGATAAATTTAAAAAGATATTTTTTGAGGCTTAGCCAAATTAATTAATTATATACATGCGTGTATGTCAAATCTAAAGTCCATAAAAAGAAAAATAGTGAGCATCAAAAATACAAGACAAATAACAAGGGCCATGAAAATGGTGGCGGGGGTAAAATTTAAAAAAAATCAGGCCGCTATGAATGCCTTCAGGCCTTATTCGGAAACCTACGATGGCGTCATAAAAAATATTTCAAGAAATAGCGTCTTATATAGCCATCCATTTTTTAAAAAAAATTCCGGCAATTCAGGTAGCGCAGATAGCGGCGGTACCGGTATTATTATAATTTCCACGGATAGAGGCCTTTGCGGCTCTTTTAATATAAATCTTTTTAAACTTTTCTTTGAGGAACTTAAAGCCCAAGGGTTGGGCAGCGATAGAATAAAGCTGTATATACTTGGCAAGAAAGGGACGGACTTTTTTAAGAGGCATAACTATTTTGTTAAGTTTACTGCCAATTTTTCGGAAGGCAACGTTGGGACGGATTTATCCAAGACATTGGCAATGGCAATATCCGCCGATTTTACCCGAGGCGAAATAAACGAGTTTTATATAGTATCAAATAATTATATTTCCACGCTTCATCAGAGAGCGGCAATAGAAAAGATTTTACCATTAGATTCCTTTGATGAAAACAAACGGAGCGGCGGTTATTTAGTGGAGCCCGTTTCTTACGAAGACGAGATAATCGATAAAGTTTTTAAGGATTATATCCAAACCAAAATTTATTTTAAAATATTAGAGTCTTTCGCGGGAGAACAGGCTTCGAGAATGAATGCAATGGATAATGCGACAAGAAATGCCGGAAAACTTATAAATAAATTAACTACCATCTACAACAAAGCAAGACAAGCTGCAGTCACACTTGAAATTCTTGATATAATAAACGGTGCAAGCGCGATAGAATAATATTTTTTTGGGGGCCATAAATGTTGAAAGCTGCAAAGATTACGGATGTTATAAATGAATGAGGGTATCGTTGTGCAGGTGATAGGACCCGTGGTTGATGTTAGATTTGAAAACACGGTTCTTCCGCCGATTTTTAATGCATTAGTGCTGACAAACCCAAGGATAAGCAATAAGGAAAATAATTTAGTTCTTGAGGTAGCGCAGCATCTTGGTGAAAATATCGTCAGGTGCATCGCTTTAGATTTCACAGATGGATTGCATAGAGGAATAAAGGTAATTGACTCCGGCAACAAAATAACCGTTCCCGTCGGGGAGGAGGTTCTTGGAAGAATTTTTAATGTTATCGGCGAACCAGTGGATGAATTATCCGGGATAGAGTTTAAGGCAAGGCTCCCTATTCACAGACCTGCTCCGTCTTTTGAGGAGCAGTCCACGTCGGTAGAGATATTAGAGACGGGTATTAAAGTGATAGACCTTTTGGAGCCTTACCTGAGGGGCGGAAAAGCTGGATTATTTGGCGGCGCCGGCGTTGGTAAAACGGTTCTTGTTATGGAACTGATTCATAATATCGCCATCGAGCACGGCGGCTATTCGGTTTTTGCGGGTGTTGGGGAAAGAACAAGGGAGGGAACCGACCTCTGGACGGAGATGAAGGAGTCTAAAGTCTTAGACAAGGCGGTTCTGGTATACGGGCAGATGAACGAACCGCCAGGGGCAAGGGCCAGAGTTGCCCTTTCAGCTTTAACTATGGCTGAATATTTTAGAGACGAAGAAAGGCGGGATGTTTTACTTTTTATCGATAATATTTTTCGGTTTGCGCAAGCAAATTCCGAAGTTAGCGCTCTTTTAGGAAGAATACCATCCGCCGTAGGTTATCAGCCGACCCTTGCCGCCGATATGGGCGAGCTTCAAGAAAGAATAACCAGCACCAAAAAGGCCTCTATTACCTCCGTTCAGGCCGTGTATGTTCCGGCGGATGACTTAACAGACCCCGCACCGGCAACAACATTTGCCCATTTAGACGCTACTACGGTACTTTCAAGGCATATTGCCGACTTAGGAATTTATCCCGCCGTGGATCCGCTCGATTCAACCTCAAGAGCATTAGATGCCAACATTATAGGCGAAGAGCATTACAATATTGCAAGGAAGGTTCAGGCCGTTCTTCAGAAATATAAAGAATTACAGGATATAATTGCTATTTTAGGAATGGATGAACTTTCGGAGGACGATAAGTTAATTGTCGGTCGCGCAAGAAGAATTCAAAGGTTTCTTTCCCAGCCGTTTTTTGTGGCAGAAGTTTTTACCGGTTTTCCGGGAAGATACACCCCGTTAAATGAGACGATAAGAGGATTTAAAGAAATATTGGAAGGCAAGCACGACGGCCTGCCTGAGCAGGCTTTCTATATGGTTGGAACAATAGATGAAGCGATAGAAAAGGCAAAATCCCGGAAATAAAGGAATAGATCAATAGATAAGCGGGATAGGCGGTAAGATTGAAATAATTAATTTATATATTTCAACCAGTTTCGACTGGAATCTATAAAAAAGCTGGCCAAGATGTCCTTTGCGCTAAAAATTGTAAGTCCAGGTGGGGTAATTTTGGATAGAGCGGTGGATTTTTGCGAATTACCTGCTAAATCCGGCATTGAGGGAGTCTTGCCGGAACATATCAATTTTATTTCTAATATCAATAAGGGTATCGTAAAATATAAAATTGGTGAAATCACAAATGAAATCGGCGTCAATGAAGGATTTGTAGAAATAAGCGGTAATTTTATCAATATTTTGACAAATGATTAATAATAATTAAGGAATATGATTAATATTGATATTGCCATGTAAAAATATTATTATATTATTGTTTATTGCATCAGGAAATCGTAAATACGTAAATACATGGATAAAAGGCACATTTCAATATTATGATTGATATAAAGCTCATCAGGGAACAAAGAGAGTTCGTCAAAAAGGAGATGGAAAAACTTTTTATTCCGGTTCAAATTGACGAAATTTACGAACTTGACGAGGCAAAAAGAAGGCTCTTATATGATGCCGAGTGTCTTAGGAATAATAGAAAAACATTGTCAAAAGAGATCGCTTCGGAAAAAGACGAGGATACGATTTCGGCAAAAAAAAATGAGGTTAAAAGAATAAACGGGCTTATTAAATTACAGGAGGATGAGTTAAACGCCGTTGAAGAAAGGCTTCATTTACTTATGTTAAGCGTGCCGAATCTTCCCGGCAGCGATGTGCCGGTTGGCAGGGATGAAAACGGAAAATGTTATTATTTCTTATTTCAACGCGAAGAAAAAATTTGATTTTAAACCCAAAACCCATTATGAAATAGGGAAAAAAAGAGATTTAATAGATTTTGAAGGGGGGGTAAAGATTTCCGGAACCCGTTTTTATATATTAAAAAAAGGGCTTGCCAAGCTCCAAAGGATGCTTATTAATTTTATGCTCGATACCCATGTAACCCAACATGGTTACGAAGAGGTGTATCCCCCGTATATGGTCAATGAAGTTTGTCTGATTGGAACGGGGCAGTTGCCTAAATTTGCTGATAATTTGTATAAGGATAACGATTCCGGCTTTTGGTTTATTCCAACGGCAGAGGTTCCCGTTACGAATATGTATAGAAATGAGATAATAGATATTAATTTGTTACCCATAAAACATGTGGCATATACGGCATGTTTTCGGAAAGAAAAGATGTCTGCCGGCAAGGATACCAAAGGCATAAAAAGAGGGCATCAGTTTGACAAGGTGGAGTTAGTGAAAATTACCGCCCCAGAAGCGGCTAAAGAGGAGTTATTCAGTCTTATCGGCGATGCTCAGGATATTTTAAACAAGCTCGATATTCCGCATAGATTAGTTAAAATGTGTACCGGAGATTTAAGTTTTTCGGCAAGCGAGAAATACGACATAGAGGTTTATGCCCCTGGGATGAATGAATGGCTTGAAGTTAGCTCCTGTTCAGATTTTGGCTCTTTTCAGGCGAGAAGGGCAAATATTAAATTTAGACGGGATAAAAATTCAAAAGCTGAGTTTGTAAACACGCTTAACGGTTCCGGGCTTGCCCTTCCAAGAGTTATGATAGCGATAATCGAAAATTATCAGACAAAAGATGGATATATCAGGATTCCCAATTCGTTAAAACCATATTTTGGAATAGAAGAATTTATTTAAATTATGTCAGGTCACAAAAGGATAATCGGAGCGGTTTTAATGGTTTTTTTTTCGGTATATTCCTTTCTGTCCCTTTTTTCCTTCTCCATATCGCAGGAGACCTCCAATTCATATTCTATTTCAAGCATTCATAAAATAAACTGGGGCGGATTTGCCGGCGGAATTCTTGCAAATTTTCTATTAACAATAACCGGTATCGGCTCTTTCCCGTTAATCTTTTTTATTTTATTAGCGGCAGTACTTTTAATATTAAATAAAATTTCGGGATTAAAGCCAAGGCCAAGGGTTTATCTCGGGATGGGTGTCTTTTTTATCACTTTTTTGATATTTCTTAGCGGTTTATTTGTTCAAATTTCATATCATGGATTTATAGTATCCGGCGGGGGATTAATAGGCAGCGGAATGTATTACTATCTTTTTAGATTTTTTGGCGGGGCAGGAAGCATAATTATAATAATTTTGTTATTCTTAATCTCTTTTTACCTTGTCTTTAAAAATATAAGGGTGGGAAATCTTATTGCCCCATTTTATTATCTTTATAACCTGTTTGGAAAAGACATTAACATTAAAGAGATAAAGTGGTTAAACGCAGGCATAATAATAAACAGATTGAATTCGGTTATTTCTTTAATAAAATTAAAAATTGAAAAGAGAAAAGGGCTGAAAAAAAGAAAAAGAAGTTTCATCCTGAATAAAAAGTTATTTGGAGGTTCAAAAGAGGATTTGATAAGGGATCTGGATGGGAAGGACAGTATTCCTGATGATAATAAGGCCGGAATAGGTTATAAACCCTTTAGAGAAAAGGATATCTCATTTGATTTTGTAGGGGACAGGGAAACAAAAATTCCCCCGATATCCTTAATTGACCCTAAAGACATTAAAAACGGCCAAAAACCCGATAAACTTTCTCTCATAGGCAATGCAACATTAATCGAAAAAAAACTTTTGGATTTTGGCGTAAAAGGGAAGGTTACGGGGATAAACCCCGGACCTATTATAACAATGTACGAGTTTGAACCTGCAAGCGGCGTTAAAATAGGCAGAATTTTATCCCTTTCGGAAGACCTTACGATGGCCTTAAAGTCAAAGCCTGTCAGGATAACTGGGGCTATAGAGGGGAAACCTGCGGTTGGGATAGAAGTTCCAAATAATAAAAGGGAAACCGTTTATTTTTCAGAGATTTTGAATTCAAAAGAGTTTATAGATTCAAAATCTTTGCTTACGATAATTCTTGGCAAAAACACCACCGGGGGGAATGTCCTGTTTGATCTTGCAAAATGCCCGCATTTGCTGATAGCCGGGGCTACGGGGGCCGGGAAAAGCGTGTTTATAAATACGCTTGTCGTAAGTCTTCTTTTTAAGGCGAGTTACGAGGAGCTTAACTTTTTAATGATAGACCCTAAAAGATTGGAACTAACGCCGTTTGAAGAGTTGCCCCATCTTATTTGCGATGTCGTTTATGATGCAAAAAAGGCAAGCATTGCTCTTAAATGGGCTGTCTCTGAAATGGAAAGGAGATATAAAAAAATGCAGGAGGCTTTCGTTAAAAATATCGAGCAGTATAACGGACAATTAAAAAAACAAAATCAGAAACCGATGCCGTACCTTGTCATCATAATAGATGAATTAAGCGATTTAATGCTGATAAGCCAAAAAGACGTGGAAACATCTATAATTAGGCTTTCCCAAATGGCTCGCGCTTGCGGAATTCACCTTGTAATAGCAACCCAAAGACCATCGGTCAATGTTGTTACGGGGGTTGTTAAGGCCAATATGCCGGCCCGCATAGCCTTTTTAGTTTCCTCTAAGGTTGATTCAAGGACAATAATGGATGCCAACGGTGCGGAAGAGCTTTTAGGAAACGGGGATATGCTCTTTATGCCGCCGGGACAGGGCAGGCTTGTGAGAATTCATGGTTCTTATATATCTGAAGATGAGATTAAAAAGGTTTTAGAATTTATAAAGGAGAAGCATTTTCCGCTCTCAAAGAACGAGTTGCTCATAAATGAGTTTGACAAGGCAGGCAATTTTGATAGAATAATCACGGATAATCCGGATGACGAAATATATGGCGAGGTGTTAAATATGGTTGAATCCCTTGACGGCAACAATATATCCATATCATATATTCAACGAAGGTTTAGGATAGGTTTCAACAGGGCCGCAAGGATTATGGAAAAACTTAAGGATGACGGGGTATTGGCAAAAAAAGGGAGAATGCTAAAATGAATAATATCAAATACCTTCTTTTATTATTAATCTTACCAATATTGTTTTTATTTAATTTTACACTAAAGTCCTATGCTTTAGCCTCGTCTAATTCAATAATTATAAAAATAGAAAGCAAGTATAAAAAGGTGCGTTCCATAAGCGCATATTTTTATCAAAAGGAGATTATTCCGGGATATTCGCAAAATATGTCCTTTAAAGGTAATTTTTACTACAGATATCCGGGCAATATGGCATGGGTTTATACCTATCCCATACACAAAAGACAGGTTTTAAAAAATAGTAATCTTTATATTATCAATAGCCGCATCAAAAAGGTTACGGTTGTTAATGTGGATAAGGAAAAGGGCGGATTCCCTCCAAATATTGTCGCCGTAATCGGAAGCTTGACCCGCTATTTTAAGGTAATCGGGGTGAAGACGAATGCGGGGGCCGGGGTTATCGAAGTAAGGTTAAAACCGCTCCGTCTGCAAAGGGCAAAGGAAATTTATATCGATTTTGCAATAGACAGCCTTAAAATAACATCGTTGCAAATTTTAACGCATCAGAAGGGTCAAAACATTTTGTTTCATTACACGGGTGTTCAGTTTAACACGCCTATCGGCAATAATATTTTTGACGTCAATTTTCCGCCAGGTTATAGAATAATGAAAGAAAACTAATATTAAAGATGGGAGGCTTTAATGCCGTCTTTTGACGTAGTTTCAAAAGCAGACCTTCAAGAAGTGGATAATGCGATAAATCAGGCTGTTAAAGAAATAACGAGTCGCTACGATTTTAAGGGCACAAAAAGCGAAATTAAAAGGCAGGGCAATATTGTTACCATCTTAGGAGACGACGACTATAAACTTGCCGCCGTTATTGACATATTAAAGGGAAGGCTTATAAAAAGGGGTGTTTCGGTAAAATTCTTAGATTTTAAAAAGAAGGAAGAGGCTCACAAGGGAATGGTACGGCAGGAGGTTGAGATTAAAGAGGGGATAGATAAAGAGGCTTCAAAAAAAATAATTCAGGAAATAAAAAAAATAGCCCCCAAAACGGCGGTAGAAAATCTTAAAGACCATTTAAGAGTTAATTCAAAATCCAAAGACGAACTCCAAAACATAATTTTGCATTTAAAGAGTTTTCAATTAAATATAGAATTATCCTTTATAAATTTTAGGGATTAGCATAAATTTTAAGCAAATTTTTTATTATTGCATAAATTTTAAGCGCGTTTTAATTTAATAAATTTT
>JAMCUF010000022.1 GCA_023381755.1 Deltaproteobacteria bacterium | reverse complement strand
AGTCGAACTTGTTAAAATAAAGCAGTTTATGTGGATGTTTCACGGGAAGGCTTTGGTCGATGAAAAATTATGCGCCGAGGCTGACCTCATGGCTTCTTTTGTAAAACCGTAAAAATACCGTATTTTAAAGACAAAATGGTTTATGATAGATAAAACCGCAATTATTTATGAGGGCGCCCGGATAGATGACTCAACAGATATAGGGCCATATACCGTTATCAAAGATGGCGTAAAAATAGGCAAAAATAATAAAATTGCTTCCCATGTCGTCGTAGAAGGAAATACCACGATAGGGGATAACAATAAAATATTTCAGTTCGCTTCGATAGGCTCTATCCCTCAGGATCTTAAATATAAAGGGGAAGATACTAAACTTGTAATAGGCAATAATAACATTATAAGGGAGTACGCAACATTTAATACCGGGACCATAACTGGACGGGGTACTACCATAATAGGCGATTTCAACCTGTTTATGATGCATGTTCATGTGGCGCATGATTGCACTGTAGGTAGTCATACCATACTTGCAAACAATGCAACGTTAGCCGGCCATATCGAGATTGATGATTATGCCATACTGGGGGGGATTTGCGCCGTTCACCAGTTTGTGAGAATCGGCGAATCTGCTTTAATTGCCGGAGGTTCAATGGTTGTACAGGATATTCCTCCTTATCTTGTTGCTTCGGGGGACAGGGCAAAGATATACGGAGTAAATAGGATAGGCCTCGAAAGAAGGGGTTTTTCAAAAGAGGAAATAGGCAAAATAAAAAGTGCTTTTAAAATTATATACAGGTCTAAAGTTACTACCAAAATAGCAATAGAAAGAATAAAACGGGAGCTAAGCGGTTCGGAGACAATAGAAAAATTTACCGGTTTTATCGAAAGATCTAAAAGGGGGATAGCAAGGTAGTGTTGATTTATGAAGCATAACTATGGTTTATGGAAGATAAAAATATCGGGATAATAGCAGGTTACGGAAAGTTTCCTTTAATATGCATCTCTGAGCTCAAATTCAAAGGATATTCCGTAAAAGTCTGCGCGATAGAGGAAGAAGCAGGTAAGGATTTAACGGGATATGCGGATTCAATCGTTTATACAAGCGTCGGCCGGCTGGGGAAATTGGTAGAATTTTTTAAATCCGAAGGGGTCAGGGATGTAATTATGGCCGGCAAAGTCAGAAAAACCCTCATGTTTAAAGGGGTTAAACTGGATTTAAAGGCCATAACGCTTTTTTTATCGCTTAAGGATAAAAAAGACGATACCATCTTAAATGCGATTTGCGATTTTTTTAAAAAGGAAGGTATAAACGTGGTTCCGCAAACCAAGTATATAACCTCCGTTTTTTTACCCAAAGGCGTTGCGTCTAAAAGGATTCCAACCAAAAAAGAGATGGAAGACATAAAGTTCGGCTTGGGTGCCGCAAGGTTAATTTCCGCCGCAGATATTGGACAGACCGTCGTTATAAAAGATAAATCAGTTATGGCCTTAGAAGCGATAGAGGGAACGGATGAGGCAATTATGAGGGGCGGAAAACTTGCGAACGGCGGGGCTGTCGTCGTAAAAGTCAACAAGCCGGATCAGGATTTAAGGTTTGATATTCCGGCGGTCGGCTTAGGTACGATAGATACCCTCATATCGGCCAACGCTACCTGTCTAGCATTTGAAACCAACACTATTGTCCTGGATAAAGAAGAGTTTGTTAAAAAGGCAAATGAGGCATACATTTCGATATATGTAATGTAAGATTTATATTAAATTCCGGCGCAACGAAAATTGGCAAAAGTACTTATTATTTCTGGAGAACTTTCAGGCGATATATTTGCCTCAGGCTTAATTAAATATCTTAAAAAAATTAAGCCTGAGGCAATGTATTATGCTATTGGAGGGGAAAATTTAAAATCCGAGGGGGCACAGCTGATTGCGAGTATCGACGAATTAGCCGTTATGGGTTTTACGGAGGTTATATGCAGGATAAAAACAATCAAAAGGATTTTAGAAAGTGTTTCGGGTTGGATAAGGTTTAATAGACCGGATGTTGTCATATTAGTAGATTTTCCCTCTTTTAATTTTAAAATAGCAAGATTATCCGATAAGTTAAAAATTCCGGTAGTTTATTTTATTCCTCCGAAGATATGGGCATCAAGATATAAAAGGATTAATTTTATAAAAAGGCATATTAAGTTTGTGATTACGATTTTTCCATTCGAACTTGAAATTTATAAAAGGGCGGGTATCGAAGCCTACTATTTTGGAAATCCGTTGTATGAGTTGAAACATAAAAATATAATGACAGAATCTAAGGGGAAGGAAGGCAATTATCCTATAATTTCATTTTTACCTGGTTCAAGAAAAACTGAACTTAAATATCACACAAATAGAATTATCAAGTCTTTGCAGCTTATAAAATCTGTTTATAAAGGTGCCTTTTTTATCTTTCCGTTCAGAAAAGGAATTGACGCGTCTTATTTCATAAGTATGTTGAAAAAGAAAAATATACCGCAAGATTGGTATGATATCACCCGCTCCGTTAACAATGCTTTAATTTCAAGCGATATAATAGTAGTAGCGAGCGGAACAGCCTCATTAGAGGCGGGATTTTATAAAAAACCCGTAATAATCGTGTATTATTTAAATTTTTTAACATATATAATGGCTAAGACTTTAGTTAACGTTAAGTATATCGGACTCATAAACATATTGGCCGGTAAATTAGTTGTTCCGGAGCTTATCGAATTGAAATTCACCCCTAAAAATGTCTTTATGGAAATAGATAAAATTTTAAAAAATAATTCTTATAAAAACGCCATTATAGATGGAATTTCAAATGCAATTTCCACCCTGAAAACAGATGTTAATCCGCTTGAAGCATCCGCCAATTTAATATATGATAAAACATTAAAAAATGTTTAACTTTTAACCGGATTTCCGCTAAAGCGGGTCGGGATACGCATGAATTAAAATATTCTTTAAAATATTCAAACTTTTAACCCGGCCGGCATACCAAAAATTGTCATGAAAAAAGACTTTAATATTTTCAAAAGGTTGGTTCCTTATATACTTCCTCATAAAAAAAGATTAATATTGGCGATGATAAGCATGGCCATAGTTTCTGTTTTGACGGGACTTCTTGCTTACGTGGTTAAGCCTCTCATAAACGACATATTTGTAACAAAAAGTTATGAAGACCTCCTGTTGATCCCTGTTCTCGTAATTGCCATTTTTGTGGTGAAAAACATCTTTTATTACGCGGAATTTTATTATATAGGTTCGGTCGGGCAGAGTATAGTAAGAGTATTAAGGGATGAGGTTTATTCCGCTATCGTAAAATTCCCGGCGCCGAAATTAAACAAGATCCCGACGGGAATCTTAATTGCAAGAATAACCTACGATATCAACATTATTCAAAGAACGGTTTCCGATTCGGTAAGCGCGGTTATGAAGGACATATTGACAATACTCGTGCTTGTAGCCGTCGTGGTTTATATGGATTTTTACCTGGCCATAGTTGTTTTTGTGTTATTTCCCGTAGTTATAATTCCCGTTACGCTGCTGGGAAAAAAAGCAAGGAAAACAAGCACGGATACGCAAACAGAGATGGGTAATATTACCAAGTTTTTAGATGAAACCATTTCGAGTCTGAGGACGGTAAAGGCTTACAATATGGAAGAATTTGAGATTAACCATTTTAAAAAATTATCGGACAACCTTTATAGATTTTTAATGAGAATGACAAAGATAAGGGGATTAACCGTACCATTTGTCGAATTAATAGGCGGTATTTCCGTTTCCCTCATAATATTTATAGGAGGATTGCAAGTAATAAAGTTCGGTTATACGCCTGGCAATTTCTTTTCTTTTTTAACTGCGATTCTTTTACTCTACGAGCCTGTCAAAAGCCTGTCCCGGTTAAATAATAGTTTACAAGAAGGTATTGCAGCGGGAACGAGGATTTTTGACATAATAGACGGCGAGCCCGAGAAAACGGAGGGCAAACGCCCGTTGCCGGCGGAGATTAACAGCTTAGAAATAAAAAACCTTTATTTCAGTTATGATAAAAACAGGGATTATGACTTAAAAAACATAAACATTAAAACGCAGAAAGGTAAAATAATAGCTATCGCAGGTTATTCCGGCGCCGGCAAAAGTACTGTTTCAATGTTGATACCCCGTTTTTACGACCCGGATAGCGGCGAAATACGGATTAACGGAATAAATATTAACGAATTTAATTTAAAGGATTTAAGGGAGAGCATTGCGTATGTATCGCAGCAGGTAATTTTGTTTAACGAATCAATCAGGTTTAATATCGCATACGGTAGTTTTCACAAAGATATGGAGGATATAATAAGGGCTTCAAAATTTGCCTTTGCCCATGATTTTATTATAAAACTTCCAAACGGTTACGACACGGTTGTTGACGAAGCAGGACTGAGACTTTCCGGAGGCGAAAAACAGAGGATACTTATTGCCAGGGCTTTTTTGAAAGATGCCCCTATAATTATACTTGATGAAGCCACTTCTTCTTTGGATAGCGAGTCCGAAAAAGAAATTCAGGGCGCCCTGTTTGGAACGGATGAAAGTCCCCACGGTTTATGCCGGAACAAGATTGCGGTGATTATTGCCCATAGATTATCTACAATAAAAAGAGCCGACACCATATATGTTTTAGAGAAAGGCGAAATAGTCGAAAGCGGAAATCACGAAGAGTTAATCGAAATTAACGGTATTTATAAAAATCTTCTTGTCAAACAAATAGGTAATTAATTTGCGGATGTTCCAAGCGCATAAGCGGTTTTATTTATTATGAAAAAAATCCTATTTGCACTTTATAATCTTTTATTAATTATAATCCTGCCGCTTTTCTTTGTATGGATGTCCTGTCTTTATTTTTTAAAGGACAAAAAAGCGGCGGGCCTTTTTAATAAGCTTTTTCCATCCTTAAACAAAGGTGTAAACGAACCTGATTTTGAAAACGGGGTTTGGATTCATACCGTTTCTTTAGGCGAGCTTAAGGCATCCGCAAATTTTATTGACCTTATTATAAAAAAAACCAACAAACCCGTTTATCTTTCCGCAGTTGTCAAAACAGGCTACGATTATGCAAAAAGTCTCTACGGAAAAGATAGGAGCCGTATTTATATTTTTTATTTTCCTTACGATTTTTATTTTTCTGTTAAAATTATTCTAAACCTGATAAAACCCTCATTATTTGTATGCGTTGAAACCGAAATATGGCCGAATTTATTTAACATGTTAAAAAAAAGAAAAATCCCAATTTCTATTATAAATGCAAGAATTTCCAATAAATCATATAAAAATTATTCGGTATTGGGGTTCTTTTTTAAATATGTTTTTGAAAGTCTTGACTTAGTTCTTTGCATATCCGGCGGATATTATGAAAAATTTTTGAAACTTGGCGTAAAAAGGGAAAACCTTCATATAACTGGCAATATGAAATTTGATTTAAGTCTTAGAAATTTTGCGGAAGAAATAGATGAAAAAGCAGAAAATTTAAAAAATACCTTTAAAGACGGGAAGGTGATAGTTGCAGGCAGTACCCATAAAGGAGAAGAAAAATTAATTTTGGATGCCTTTGTTAAGCTAAATAAAAAAAATGGGAAAATTTTCCTTTTTATAGCTCCAAGGCATCCCGAAAGATTTGAATATGTTTATAATCTTGTGGCGGATTATAACTTGCAATGCTACAGGCTTTCCTCTATTTATTCATCAAATTATGAACTTATCCCCCCCTTTAATGAGAGCCTTAAAAAGGCGAGTCCGGTTGATGCGGGGATTGTTGTTTTAGTGGATATAATTGGAGAATTGATAACAATTTATAGCATATGCGATGTTGCTTTCATAGGTGGGAGCATGGTGCAGGCCGGAGGACATAATTTATTGGAGCCATTATTTTTTGGAAAACCCGTAATCTTCGGCAAATATGTGGAAAATTTCTCGGAAATTGCCGGCAGGATTATTGAAATTAAAGCAGGTAAAAGGGTAGGATCCCCCGCAGAATTATTTAATGCGTTGCTATATTATTTGTATGACGAAAAGGCTATAAAAGACGCAAAAGAAAGTGGCTTAAATCTTATATCGCAAAATAAAGGGTCATCCCTAAAAAATTTGGAATATATAGCTGGATTGTTAAAAAAATAGGTTCCTATGTCCTTATTTCTTATGTTTTATATAAGTTATTGCGGGGGCTTACTGGTTCATTAAGTTTAAAAAATCGGCATTCGATTTGGTATTTTTAATTTTATCTATTAAAAATTCCATTGCCTCTGCGGTATCCATATTAGATAAAACCTTTCTTAGAACCCAGATTTTTTTAAGGTGGTCTTTATCGACGAGAAGTTCTTCCTTTCTGGTTCCTGACTTATTTATATCGATGGCGGGGAATACCCTTTTTTCCGCAAGTTTTCTATCTAGATTTACTTCCAAATTTCCTGTTCCCTTAAACTCTTCAAAAATTACCTCATCCATTCTCGAGCCGGTATCTATTAAAGCTGTCGCTATTATGGTAAGGCTCCCCCCTTCCTCGATATTTCTTGCGGCTCCAAAAAATCTTTTTGGTTTATGAAGTGCATTTGAATCAACCCCGCCCGATAAAACCTTGCCGGATGATGGAATGGTCACGTTGTATGCGCGGGCAAGCCTTGTAATGGAATCCAGCAGTATAACAACGTCTTTTCCGGTTTCGACAATCCTTTTTGCCTTTTCTATTACTATTTCAGCGATCTGGATATGTCTTTGAGGCGGTTCGTCAAAGGTGGAGCTGATGACTTCTCCGTCGACAGATCTTTGCATATCGGTAACCTCTTCCGGTCTTTCGTCGATTAAAAGAACCATCAGGAAAATTTCTTTGTGATTGGTATTTATAGCATGGGCTATATCTTTTAAAAGCATTGTTTTTCCGGTCCTTGGCGGTGCCACGATCAGTCCTCTTTGGCCCTTTCCTATAGGAATTAGTAAATCCATAAGCCGTGTGGATAAATTTTTAGAATCGAATTCAAGTTTTATCGGGTCCTGCGGATACAGAGGGGTTAGGTTATCAAATAATATCTTTTCCTTAGCGGTTTCAGGATCTTCAAAATTAACGCTTTCTACTTTAAGAAGGGCGTAAAATCTTTCGCTGTCTTTCGGGGGTCTGATTACCCCGCGAATGGTATCGCCGGTTCTGAGGCCGAATTTCCTAATCTGGGATGGCGATACATAAATGTCGTCAGGCCCGTGAAGGTAATTTGCTTCAAGCGACCTTAGGAATCCGTATTGGTCGGGTAAAATTTCGAGCACGCCTTCTCCCGAAAGTAAACCGTTTTTTTCAGCTTGCTGGTTTTTTTCGGTTTCTGCCTGAAGTAAGGCATATATTAGATCCTGCTTCCGCATTCCCGATGCCCCCTCTATATTGTAATTTTTTGCTATCTGCAGTAACTCGGAAATTTTTTTTGCCGATAATTCTTTAATATTCATAACTACCTCTTAAATTTAAAATTTTTTTAATTTTAATTATTTTTTATTATACTATGGACCATTTACTTTGCCTTCTGGCATCTGTGCGGCGGCCTTCGGCCAGATCTAAAACCGCTCGTTCATTACTGCCGTCTGTGGGGAATGTCGAAATGCCGGCGTTTAACGACAATATGTCCTGATTTTCATTCTTAAAGTTTGCTTCAACCTCCGAAAAAACAGTTTTTAAAATATCCTTGGCCCGGTTCCTGTCCATACCCGGGAATACTATAATAAATTTATTGCCGTATCTGGCGGCTATATCGAATATACGTGTATTTTTTTTAATAATGTTTGCGATTAGCCCTATGTTTTTGTCTCCGGCGCCGTGGCCGAATATGGAATTTAGTTTATTCAATTGATTTAGCGAAATTAAAGCAACGGATAATATTCCATTTCCATTGCCAATTTTTTGCATTTCCTGAAAAAGTTTTTCATGAAGATATTTAAAATTGTTAAGGCCGGATACGTAATCAATCTGGGAACAATCCCTCATAGCCTGAACGCATTTGTTAGAGTTTAAAATATATGCGAGGACGGAAAAAATCGTATCCCATATAACAATTTTTTTGTTCCCGTAGTTTTTAAATCCCGAAACGGAATACATCATGATAAAATACGAATCTGTATCGGCAGTTTTTAATTTGCAGGCGTAAAACTCGGCGACATTATCGTGTTCAAATAAATAACTGTATTTGGAATACTTTTCGCGCTCTTTACTAAAATCTATATACAGGCTGTTTTTAATAGAACTTATTTCTTTTAATAGGGATAACGGTGGATTTTCATTAAATTTCTTAACATATTCATAGGAAATTCCCCTCGAAATTTCTATCTTTTCTCCCATGTTATATTTTTTATATATAAACATTATTGCCGTTGCCCCAAATGTATATTCAAAACCAACGTTAATAAAATGAAATATCTCCTCTGCCGGTTTTCCTTGATTGGCGAATTTTAAAAGTTCGTTTATAAATGTATAGCCAAAATCTTCACATTTATTGTATTCTTCCACGAACATATCTCCTTTTATCTGAATTAAATTCGGAAATCAAGAAATTTTAATCGTTTGAAGTTGTATTGCTTAAGCACTGTAAATGTTTTTTAGAAAGTTCATCAATAGCTGAATTTGGGGGATTAAAAATTTAAGTCCGTAGTTATTATTGATTATAAAGTCTGATTTTTTAATTTTTTCCGCTTGGTTTAACTGGTTTTTATCTCGTCTTCTAAAATCGTCAAAAGAGAATTTTTTATATGACCTTTTAATCCTTCTTGACAGGTCACAAACAACAAGAACGGTCTTGTCCAATTTTAGATAATATCCAGATTCAATAATAACCGCGCCTTCGATTATTGCTAAGGGTTTTTTACTTCCTTCAAGTATGCTATTGATATTTGTTCTTAAAGTCGGATAGATTATATTTTCTAAAGCCTTTTTTTTAGAGGGATCTGAAAAAATAGCCTCCGCCAGAATTTTCTTATTAATCTCACCATCTTTATTTAAAATGTTTTTACCAAAAAAAGCAACAATTTTTTTATATTCTATCGTATTTTTTTTAAGCAACTTTTTGGCCTCGGAATCGAGGTTTAAAATTAAAAACCCATAATCTTTTAATAAATTAAGAACCGTAGTTTTTCCGGAGCCGATAGAACCCGTCAGACCTATTTTTATCATTTTTTATTTTAAAGTAAATCCTGTTTTCTTATATCCTTAATACATCATAATAAAAGATACCTGTCTTTTATCCGTTTTATCGCGCCTGTAACTGTAAAAATTTTTATCCTCAAAATTACATTTATTTAAATCGTAAACATTTTCTTTTTTGAATCCGGAAAGATTAAGTTCATTTTTTAAGAGGCTCTTTAAATCGAAATACAGCTTGGTATGGTTAATTTTTCTTTCAAAAAATCTTTGATTCAGCGCATTTTTGGCTCTAAATCTATTAAAAAAACCTTCTTCAACCTCATAACAATTTTTACAGATAGAAGGCCCTATCATAATAACTACATCATCTAAATTTGAATGGAAATGATTTGTTAATGTATTTACGGCATTTATTATTATGTCCTCATAAATTCCTCTCCAGCCGCAGTGGACGGCGCCTGAAACCCTTTTAATGCGGTCGTAAAAAAGAACGGGAACGCAATCAGCGGTTCTTACGCAAAGCATTATGCCCGGTTTTTGGGTAAAAACCCCGTCGGCTTCGGCTAAATTTAAACCGTCATAATAATTAATATCATTCATGTTAAAATCTTTGTTTAAAGCTACTATTTGATTACTGTGAACCTGTTTAACTTCATAAATATATATATCTTTTTTATTAAAATATGCAGGAATATATTTCAGAAGTTCTTTTCTTGCAACTTTATTTTCCAGTCTAAAATCAAGCGCGTTGCCCACAAATCCGTATATTACGCGAGATTCGTTTAAAAAGCCCGGTTCTTCAATATTGCAAATCATTTTTTATCGTTTATCATTATCATTGGAATTAAAAGCCCACATCATATCAGCCGGGACTCCGGCCTTTAAAATCATTTTTTCTCCGGTTTTTGGATGTAAAAATTCTAATATATGCGCATGAAGCATTTGTCTTTTTATAAAGTTTAAACTTCTATATTTATTCAATATATCTTTCCTTTTATAGACTTTATCCCCTATTATCGGATGACCCGTTTCGAAAAGGGATGCCCTGATTTGATGAGTTCTTCCCGTATGCGGCATTACCTTAAGCAATGTCGCTATGCCCCTTACCTGTTTTACGGCTTCAAATCGGGTCAGGCAATATTTCCCTGTTTTCTTGCTTATTTGCATTTTAATCCTGTTTTTAGCGTCTCTTTTGATAAACCCTTCTATGCAACCGTCTTTTTGTGGAAAAAGACCGTAACATATGGCAAGATATGTTTTTTTTATTTCCCTGTCTTTAAAAGCGGATATGAGCGCATTATGAGAAAAATCGTTTTTGGCAATTAACATTATGCCCGAAGTGTCTTTATCTAACCTGTGGACTATCCCAGGTCTTTCAACGCCGCCGATACCGGGGAGGTTTGGTATTTTTCCGATAAGAATGTTAACTAAGGTATTATCGTAATTTCCCTTTCCGGGGTGAACGCAAATGCCTGCGGGCTTGTTTATTACAGCGATGTAGTCGTCCTGATAAATTATTTCGAGGTCGTAGTCTAAGGGGGTTAGCCCCGCTTTTTTTGTTTCCGGTTCCTTTATGGTTAGCAAGGAACCTTCCTTTAACTTATGTGCCGGTTTTTTAACGGCTATCCCGTTAACCGTCACATTGCCGCTTAATATAAGTTTTTGAATATATGTTCTGGTATTATTAAGCAATTGAGTCGTTAAAAATAAATCTAACCTTATATCACCATAAGGGCAAATAAATGAAATTATTCCCATAAAATTCGTCCGGTCATTTCACGGGGTATTTCGATATCTAAAAGTCTAAGGATTGTCGGAGCTATGTCGGCGAGCTTTCCAGGTTTTAAGGCCGGAATTTCCTTAGGATAATTAGAAACAATGGCAAAAGGTACCGGGTTAAGAGTATGGTTAGTCATAGGCATGCCATTTTCGTCCAGCATTGTTTCCGCATTTCCATGGTCTGCCGTTATAATACAGGCATGGTTTTGGTTTAAAATTACTGGTATTATCCCGCTCAGGACTAAATTCACGGTCTGAGCCGCCTGCACGGCGGCATCGTAGTTTCCGGTATGTCCTACCATATCACAATTCGCAAAATTGCAAACTATTAATTTATCTTTATTTTTATTGTATTTAACCCTTTTTGTCAAGGCGTCCTTAATCTTAAAGGCGCTCATTTCAGGAATCATATCGTAGGTTTTGTATTTTCTCGGAGATGGTATTAATAACCTGTCCTCGTTTTTAAAGGGTTTTTCCCTTCCGCAGTTAAAAAAATAGGTTACATGCGCATATTTTTCGGTTTCGGCAATCCTAAATTGATTAAAACCAAGGTCGGATATGACCCCTCCCAGAATATTAGGATAGTTTTCCGGTTCTATGATGTATTTGTTTTTGAATGAATCGTCATATTTAGTCATAGATATAAAATTTTTGACATATTTAAATTTGAATTCGTCCCTCGAAAAATCATCAAAATCTTTAAATGTAAGAGCCATGGTCAGTTGTTTAGCCCTGTCCGCCCTAAAGTTGAAGAATAAAACGCCGTCTTCCGTTTTAATGAAACCGTCTTTCTTCTCCTTATTGTCAATTACGATTGGAGGCATAAACTCATCCGTTATTCCATCGCCATAAAACTTTTTTATAGCGCGGACGGCGCCTGAAACCCTTTTCCCCTTTAATCCCGCAAGTAAATCGAAAGCTATTTTAGTCCTGTCCCACCTGGTATCCCTGTCCATAGCATAAAAACGGCCGCATATCGTTGATAAGAAAACCTGCCCGTTTAGTTTTTCTATTTCTTTTATTATTTTTTTTAAAAAAACTTCCGCACTTTTTGGCGGGGAATCCCTGCCGTCTAAAAACGCATGAATATAAATCTCCCTTACGTCGTTAGCCCTGAAGAAGCGAATTAAGTACAGCAGGTGAGATAATTCGGAGTGGACTCCGCTTTCGGATAAAAGTCCCATCAAGTGGACCCTTGAATTGCCCTTCTTGATTTTTTCTAAAAATAAAGACAAGGCTTTATTATTTTTCAGGGTATCGTTTTCAATTTGCATGTCTATTTTTGTTAAATCCTGCATTATAATTCTTCCGGCGCCGATATTGGAATGCCCCACTTCCGAATTTCCCATGGTATTTTCTGGCAAGCCGACATCCTTGCCGTGGGCAGTTAGAGTCGTAAAAGGATAATTTTTAAATATATAATTTATAAACCCGGGATTTGCATTTGTTATGGCGTTGCCTTTTACGAAAGGGGACAAACCGAAGCCATCTAAAATAATCAAAGCTAACCCCTCATATTTTTTCATTTGTTTAGTTTATTGTTCCGGGATTAATGAGGAAATATTTTTAACGTAGTCTTTTTGCCCGCTTTCGTAAAGCGTTCCGGAGGTTTTTATGTTAAATGTGCTCCATAGGTTGCAAGACGGACAAATCGAGGAATAGCTATAAGAAACAAACCCGCAATTTGAACAGGTAAAAGGCAACTTAACCGGGTACCGGTCTTTAAGGGCTTGTCTAAAATTTACCGCAGAGTCGTTGTATTTCCCCCTTTTAAAGTAACATTCGGCTAAAAGCAGGTTAAGGGAATTGTCTTTAAAGATCGAAGCGGGTATTTCGTGAAGACTTAAAAGCGCCTCATCAACCATTTCGAGCCTCATGTATAATTTTCCCAGAAATAGCCTGTATTCCCATTTTTCAGGGTTATTATAAATAAGTTCTTGATAAAATTTAATTACATTTTCGGGGTGATTTGTTTTTATAGCCGTATCTTCAATTTTAATAAGAATGGCTAAGTTACCGGTTTTTAAAAACGCCTTTTCCCATAGGTCGAACACCTCAGGATATTTTCCTTTTTTAATATAAACATCTCCCAAGGATATGTACGCCGGAACAAAATTTTTATTTTGGGTTAATACTTGATTAAATCTTTTGGCCGACCTCATGGTATCATTTTCCGTTTCTAAAAGATATCTCCCAAATTCATATTTAAGTCCAAGCATAACCGATTCTTCTTTTTTATTAATCTCCTTGTCTTTTGATGCCGCGAGAAAGAGTTTGGACATCTTGTAAGCATTTTTCCATTCGCCCCTTTTTATGTAAATATCTTTCAGCTGTGTTATTGCGTATAGATTATCATCCGATAATTCTAAGGCCTTATTATAATAAACTATTGCTTTATCATAATCTTTGTTTAATTTATATAGATTTCCGGCCTCGTTAAGGGCATTAATATTATCCTTTTCGATATCCAGCACTTTATTCAGGTTAAATTCGCAATCTTTAGTTTTTCCTTTATGTTTATAAATTTTAGCCAGAAGCAGATAACCGCTCGTGCTGTTTTCATAAACAGACAGATATTTTTTTATTAAGTCTATAGCTTTATCGTATTGTCCTTTAATATATAAGTCATAAGCCTTATTGACGGAATTATCTATTTCTGTTTTTATAAACTGCTTCCTTTTGAACAGGAGGTTGTTTATCCGGGAGATCAAATCCCTTAAAATACCTATGGACAGGACAAGAACAATTCCGGCCAAAAATGCCGAAAAAATATAAATCATAAGATATTCATTAATTATGTGTTGTGCGCCGGGGGCATAATGCAACGGAATCTTCACTGGGTTAAGCACGTAAAGATACTCAAAAAAGGCTATCAGCACCAGAATGGCTATTATTAATATAATGAGATACATAATTAATAAACGGCAGCGGTTAATGATTCATAGGTTATATTCATAGGCTATTCGGTTTTTCCACAATTAATTCTTTGGCATCCGGCCATAATCCTTCAAGATTATAATACGGCCTTATGTCATCATGGATAACGTGTATTATGACATCTCCATAATCGATTACAACCCACCTTGAATTAGAAAGGCCCTCAACTCCGATCGGGTGCTTTTTTATAGAATCTATTACATTATTGGCTACCGACGATATCTGGCGGTCGGATGAGCCGCCTGCTATAATAACAAAATCGGCTATTCCGGAAATTCCCCTAATATCCAAGACTATAATATCGTGGGCCCTTTTTTCCAATAGGGAATCTATGATAGACCTTATAGCCTTATTTGTTCTTTTTAGTTTCTTTCTTTCGATTTTTACGTTAATTGTTTTAAACCATCCTGTCGGTTATCAAAAGTTAAAGGTACATTTTATTGTTTATTATATAATTAATAACATCCTTTGGCAATAGATAGAGGTTGGAAATATTTTTCTTAAAGTTACCTCTGATTATTGTGGATGAAATATCCATTCTTGTAATTTTAAAGAAATTTATATATTTTTTTTTAGATGTGATGAATCTTTTATTTTTGTGGTCGACGTTTATTCCACATTTTACCTCGTCCGGCAAAAAAGATGCAAGTTTTATCAGATTCTTCGCATCAAATCTTACACTGTTACGATTAATAACGATAAAGTTGATCATGTCAAAAAGGAGTCCACCGTTTTTCCAATTTTTTAAATCAAAATATGCATCCATTCCTATAATGAAGTATAAATCATCATTTGGGTATAACTTATTGAGCCGGGTAACGGTATCGTAAGAATAGGAGATTCCGCCGCTTTTAATTTCGATATCCGAAACTCCGAATTTTTTATGGTTGTTTATTGCGATATTTATCATTTCAAGCCTGTTTTTTGGGTTTTGCGATATATTTTTTTTACCGGAAGTTATATTTGTCGGAACGAATATAACCCTTTCCAGAAAGTTTTGCGTAATTTCTTCTGCAGCCCTTAAATGCCCGTAATGAATAGGATTAAATGTTCCGCCGAAAATGCCGATATTCATGACCTTGTCTGATAATCGCCAAAAACTATAAATTTAGTCGTAGTAAGCTCGCGGGCGCCCATCGGCCCAAATGCATGAATCTTTGAGGTGGATATGCCGATTTCCGCCCCCAATCCGAGCTCAAAACCGTCATTAAACCTTGTAGATGCGTTGATAAGAACACAGGAAGAGTTTACCCTTTTTATAAACTCCAGGGCATTGCCGTAATTTTCGGTGAGTATTGCTTCGGTATGGTTGGAACCGTGTTTTTTAATATGTTCTATGGCGGCATGCATATCGGGAACCGATTTTACAGCTAATGTTAAATTTAAATATTCACTGTCCCAATCGGCATCTTTCGCCGCCACAAGAAAATTAAATTTATGTTTGTATATATTTAAAATTTCGGTGTCAACCCTGACTTCCACGTCGTATTTTTTAAGTTCGTTAAGTATTTCTGGCATGAACTTGCCGAGTATGGAAGAATGCACTAAAAGCGTTTCCAGCGCGTTGCAGACGGACGGCCTTTGAACTTTTGCGTTAATAACGACGTTAACCGACTTTTTAATATCGGCATGTTCATCGATATATATATGGCAAAGTCCCTTGTCGTGTTTTATCACCGGAATTTTAGAATTTTCCGTAACATAAGATATAAGCCCTTCACCGCCCCTGGGTATTATTAAATCGATATATCCCTTTTGGGAAATTAAATCCTTGACAGCCGACCTGTCCGTATACGGAACCATTGAAACTATTTGGGTCGGAAGGCCGTTAAGTTTTAAACTTTCCGAGATAATGGAGGTCAGTATCATATTGGAATTAAATGCCTCGGACCCCCCCCTTAAAATTACGGCGTTTCCCGATAACAGGCAAAGTATGGATGCATCTATTGTAACGTTAGGCCTTGATTCATAGATGATACCTATAACACCTAAGGGTATTCGCATCTTTCCAACCATAAGCCCGTTTGGCCTGACCGTAATATCCGCGATTTCCCCGACAGGGTCTTTAATCTTTTCTACATCCTCTATCCCCTTTATCATTGAATTGAATGTTTTTTCGGATATAGTCAGCCTGTCTATCACCTGCGCGCTAAGCCCATGGGATTTAGCATTGCCTATATCCTTTATGTTTTCAAGTATTATATTATTTTTGTTCTCGATCAGAAGGGTTTTAATCGCGTTAAGAATATTTAATTTTGTGTTTGTTCCGGCGTTTGCTATAAAACTGCTTGCAACGCTGGCATGTCTTGCAATTTCTTCTACCGATTGCGTTTTCTGTTCCATAATGGATTTGCCTGAAATAAATAAAATTTAATATTGCCCGGATTTAACATGCTTAAATGGTCACTACCAGTTTGTTTTTATGCACGACTATCGCCGAAAGGCTGTCATTGCCCAATTTTGTTTTTATTTCATAAGATTTAAGCCCTTTAATTCTTTCTATATCCTTTGAATCAAAATTAGATATGCCGATAGAAAAAATTTTACCAAGGGTATTTACGATATAAACCCCCTCCCCCTTTTTAAATTCACCGTTTACCGCGAGAATGCCGCTTGCAAGAAGGCTTTTGTTTTTGTCGATAATTGCGCCTGCCGCGCCGCTGTCGATTACTATTTGTCCCCTTTTTTCCATGCCGAATAAAAGCCAGTGTTTTTTCTTATTGATGTTATTGTTTAAAGATGGTATAAATGTTCCGGGCAGCTTGCCATTTACAAATAAATCAAGGCTTCTTTTATCCCTGCCGGATATAATAACAGTATCTATTCCGGCTTCCGCGGCAATAAAAGCGGCATAAAGTTTTGATTTCATTCCACCTGTGCCTTGCAAGCTTTTTGAGGTTTCCTTAAAATCCTTAATGAAATCCTTTATGCTGCCTATTGTGTCGATAAGCTTTGCATCCTTATGCAATACGGGATTTTTATGATAAACGCCTTTTACGTCAGAAAGAATTATTAATAAGTCGGCGCATACAAGATTTGAGACGAGAGCCGACAGGTGGTCGTTATCGGAAAATTTTATCTCTTCGTAAGAGATTGTGTCATTTTCGTTGATAATGGGCATAACTTTATTCTTTAACAGTTCATATATCGTGTTTCTTGCGTTGACAAACCTTTTTCTGGATGCTATATCATCTTTTGTTAAAAGGATTTGCGCTGTTTTTATTCCGTGTTTTTTGCAGAAAAAGCCGTAATTTTTCATTAATATTGCCTGTCCGCAAGCGGCAAAAGCCTGTTTTTCAGGCATGCTAAAATTATTTGAAGAAGGCGGCATGTTTAATATACCCTTTCCGGCTGCTATAGCGCCTGATGAAACAAGTATCACTTCTTTTTGCTGTCGTATTAAGGAATATGAAAAATCACAAATCCTTTTAAAGGCGGATAAGGAAAGTTTATTCTTATCGTTGAGCAGTACCTGAGTACCTATTTTCAAAACTATTCTTTTTTTAGAATTCAAATATTTTTTAAAATCATTTAACCCGTTGTATTTTTTATTCATTTATGCTTTTTGTTATTTGCGGAAAAATTTGAAAAATTTATATGTTGATATTTTACAATGTATCATTATAGTATGCCGTTGCAATAGTTACCATTATAATTCATTTGGGCATTTCCTTAACCCTGCGATAGAAAATATGTAAATGTTTCTATTTCGCTATAAAATTAATTATTGTTATTGTTTGGAATCAAACCTTTCTTCTTCCTGTCCCATTCGCCGACTAATATGCTTAAACTATTCTTTAATGCGTCTATGCCGGTGTTTTCGGATGCGGAAATAAAAAGCGGTCTGATATCTTTTTTATTTAAAAAATTATTAATTCCGTCCATGATTTTGCTAAGTTCTTTTAAACCTGGGATTAAATCGATTTTATTGATGACGACTATCTGAGTTTTTTTAAGAATTTCTTTATTAAATTTATTTATTTCGTTTATGACTGTTTCATATCTATTTTCTACTTCGGCGATATCGCCTATTTCGATTAAATGCAGGAGTATATTTGATCTTTCCACATGCGTTAAAAATCTTAGACCCAAACCGGAACCCTCCGCCGCTCCCTTAATGATGCCGGGTATATCCACTATTGTGTACGTTTTGTCGGAATCATCATAGCAAACACCGAGATTGGGTATTTTTGTTGTAAAGGGATATGGCGCTATTTCGGGATGAGACCTTGATAGTTTAGAAATAAGGGTGGATTTACCCGCGTTTGGAAGGCCGATTATCCCTATATCGCCGAGGCTTTTAAGAACAAGGCGGATTTTTTTTGCCTGCCCTTGCGTCCCTGGTTGCGAAAAGCGCGGCCTTCTATTTACGGAGGATTTAAAAAAGGCATTTCCTTTTCCGCCCTTACCGCCCCGAAAAATTCTAATTTTTTCGCCGTCTTTCGTCAGGTCGGCTATTACTTCGTTGGAGTCGTAATCGGCTATCGCCGTTCCCACGGGGACATTTAAAACGATATCTTTTCCGTTCTTCCCTTTTTTATTGTTGCCCTGTCCGTTTCCGCCGTTTCCGGCGGCAAATTTCGGTTTATACCTAAAATCCAAAAGGCTTGTCACATTATGCGATGTTTTAAAAATGACATCCCCGCCATCCCCGCCATCCCCGCCATCAGGACCTCCCTTAGGAATGAATTTTTCTCTCCTAAAACTTACGGCGCCTTTACCGCCATTACCGGAAATTATCGTTATTACGGCGTTATCTACAAATTTCATCTTTCAATATGTTTCTATTTTTGTTATTTATTTTTAAAATAAAATAAATAATGAGGGATTTGGGGGAGGGAAGTGAAACCGCCGGACCATAGCCTGCCCTGAACATGGCAGACTTCAAATATTGAAATCTAAGCGCGAAGCGCGGCCGGTTATTTCTCTCGCGGGAGAATGCTGACGAATTTTCTATTGTTCTTTCCTGCATGAAATTTAACGAAGCCGCTTATTATCGAGTAAAGAGTGTAATCCCTTCCTTCTTTGACATTTTTTCCGGGATGAAAGGACGAACCAACCTGGCGAACGATGATTTCGCCGGGTCTTACCAATTCCCCGCCAAATTTTCTGTGCCCCCTTCTTTGACCTTGGCTATCCCGTCCGTTTCTAGAACTACCGCCCGCTTTTTTGTGAGCCATAACCGCACCTATATTTTATCTGGTAAATATTATTTATTTTTTATTATTTTATTTTATTTGTGGATTAAAAACTTTAAATGTTTGTTCCTTATTTTTATTTATGGAATATCGGTTATCTTAATATCGGTGAAATTTTGCCTGTGCCCCCTTTTTTTTCTTTCATCCTTACGGCGTTTCATCTTAAATACGATTATTTTTTTCGCTCTTCCGCTTCCAACCACGACACCTTTGACATTTGCATTTTTTAAGGCCTGTTCTCCGAGAATAATATCATCGTTGTTTTTTAACATGCTCGGGTTGAAGGATATTTCATCCCCCTTGTTTTTGTCAACACTTTCAATCCTTATAATATCGCCAACCGATACCTTGTATTGTTTTGAACCTGAATTTATAATAGCATATTTATTCATAAAACAACCCTCTTTGCTTAAAATAAATTTATGAAATTTATGAATTTATAAATGTAAAAAGATAATGTTAATAGATTTTTAAAATAATGTCAATAGTTTTTGAGTCCCCAAAATTGCTTTGACAAACTGGTTCGGTTTAAGTTATATTATCTAAATATGAAAACAGATAAGTATTTTTTGAATAAAAAATATAAGCTTTTTCTATTTTTTCCTCTTGCCTCCATTGCGGTTTTTTATCTAATCGGGGTTACCGAAGTAAGCTATATCTTTAATCTTCAAATGGTCATGTCCCCGATGCAAGCCGGAATGCCCATGCAGGTGGCGCAGGCAGCGGGAAAACAGATAAAAGGGATGGAAAAAGCATCCCCGCTATCTTTTTTAAAAATAGTTTCACGGCATCCCAATAAGTTAAATTTGCAATCTTATATAACCTGCGTGGAATGTCAGAATTTACCAGCCGCTTATTATCCTGCATTATTTTATTACTATAGTTTTATTAAAATAATCTCATCTACCGAAAAATCTTATATCAAACATTTTCCTTTCGATATACCACATCCCCCTCAAAACATTCTTATTTAGTTAAACCGCCAATTTTTGCTTTGCGTGCAGTAAACATAGTTCATTAACAAGGATGAGAAGTCCTGTGTTATCACTGCCGTGTTGCGGGGAAAGCGATAATTATTTCAATATTATTAATACTATCGGTTATTGCATGGATTTACCTGCTCGCAGGAATTAGTCCTAAAAAGCTCCAAATGGGTATGGATGGAATGATGGGCATGGGCATGTCTTGCGGAATAACATTATTTAAAAATTTAAAAGAGGTTTATCTGCAATGAAAAAAACTTTTACATATATGTTTGTTGTAATATTTTTTGTTCTTTCAATCTTTATTAATCCGGTTAATAAATCTTACGGGTATAAGCATAATAGGCATAAAGACAAAATGGCGAATACTCTGTCTTTGGGTATGCTTATAAAAAATTCTTTAAAAAACCCTCGCATAACGTCATCAGTTCTTAAAACTGAAGGATACAAAGAAGAAATCATGATTGCAAAAGCCCTTCCGGAGCCGGTAGCAGGCATAGGGCTTACCGACGCAAACGGATTTAATAACCCCGGCATAGGGATTAATTCGATGAGCGATATCGGCTTCAGCATAAGCCAGAAAATACCCTTTCCTTCGAAGCTCGAAACAAAAAGCCGGATAAATAAGTATTCCTACATGTCGTTAAAAGCAAAAACAAGGGCTTTAAAAATCAATACCGCTTATTTGGTTAAGGAAAGCTATTACAATCTTGCTTTAACAGAAAAGCAGATTGCCGTGGTAAAATATAACAGACTGCTTTTAAATATAATCCTTAAGGATATTTCCAAGAAATACGGCACTGGGAGCGCTTCCGCTCCTGCTTATATCAGGACTATGCTGGAAGATGCATCGCTAAAATCGGAATTGTTTTCGCTGAATAAGGCTAAAGCTAAATTAATTTATTTATTGGGCGAACTCACGGGGCTAAAATCTTCGGATATTAAATTTACCCGCGCCGTCCTGCCGAAGATACCCGCGGCAAAAACAGGTACGCCCCCGGCAAATGAATTAAACGAAAAAGAAGATATAAAAACGGCATATAAATCTAATCCGGAATTAAAGTCGTTAAAATATCTGTCCAAAAAATCGGATTATGAAACCGCATACGCCAAGCAATCGTATCTTCCCGATTTTTACCTTAAAGCCGGTTACGGAGATAGATATTTGATGGTTCCCGTTTTATCGGTTTCTGTGGGAATATCCCTGCCCGTATATTTTAACTCCTACCAGAAACCATTAATAAATAAAGCCGAAAAGGACAGGCTTTCGTCTATTTACGATATCGGCTGGGAAAAATTGCGCATTATAAAAGGCGTTAACGTATATGTAAAAGACATGCGTTTAAACAAAAACAATTATAGATTATACGAAAGTTTATATATCCCCGAAGCAAAGCTGCTTTTTAAAGCCGAAACAGCATCTTTTGAGGTAAAAAGGTCGTCCGCATTCTCGCTGTTAGACAGCTTCGGAAAGTTAATCGACTCGGAGTTCGAAGGGGACATCTACAATGCAAAATATTACCTCGATAAATCGCGGCTCGAACAAATTATGGGAAAAATATAATATAAACTGAGGAGTTAATTAAAATGAAAACTTATAATGCTAAAAACATTTTAATATTTTTATTCGCCTTTATTCTCGGCGGCATTGTTACGGTTATATTTTTTAAAAATATTAATATATTTACCGGACAAAAACAGATTTCCGCCGGAAAGAGCGTAAACACAAAACTAAAAATAGAACCTACCGCGAAAGACGTGCTTTCGCATAGCGGAGCTCACATGGCTAAGGGCGCAATAATAGTCAGTACGGTTCAAAGACAGCTTTACGGCATAAAAGTCGGAAAAGCAAAATTAATGAATTTAACAAGAAAAATTAAAACCATAGGCGAGGTTGCTTACAGCGTTCCCTTAGAAAGAACCGTAACGTTGAAGTACGGCGGTTACGTCAAAAACCTCTTTATAAATAAACCGGGTATGGGCGTTTATAAGGGGGAGCCTATTTTTACGGTTTACAGCCCAGAGTTAGTCAACAGCGAAAAAGATTTTATGCTTGCCTATGAAAATTATATAAAATTAAAAAAATCCAATTTTAATTTCGGGATAAAAGAGGCTAAAGCTTTTTTAAACTCCTCCGTCTTCAGACTCAAACAGTTCGGCATAACAAACAGCCAGTTGAACCTGTTAAAAACGGGAAGGCTTATTTTGACAAATACTACCGTTTATTCGCCGATAAACGGCGTCTTCTTGAAAAAATCGATTTTTTCGGGAAGTTATTTCAATGCGGGACAACCGCTTTATAAACTGGCGGGGCTTAACCGCGTATGGATGAATATATGGGTCTATGAAAAGGATATGCCTTTCGTAAAGACGGGGGAAGCGGTAAGGGTAAGATTCAATGCCTATCCCGGGCGGGTGTTTTATGGCAGGGTTTCGTTTATTTACCCTTATCTTGCCGGCAAAAAAAGGGTTGACGAGGTCAGGCTCGTTTTTAACAATCCAAACGGCGAGATAAAACCTGGTATGTACGGGAATGCCGAAATTATGGTTAAAAGCGAAAAGGTCGTTGCGGTTCCTGCGTCCGCCGTTCTTATTACCGGAGCTAAACCCCTTATATTCGTTTATAAAGGAAAGGGGTATTTTATGCCGGAATATGTCGTTATAGGAACAAGATACGGTAATTACTATCCAGTAATATCGGGAGTAAAAGGCGGCGAAAGAATCGTCGTATCGGGAACGTTCCTTATGTCTAGCGACTCTAATCTATCGCAGACGGCCGGTTCCATGGCTGGAATGCCAGGGATGGCCGGAATGTCAAATAATTCAAATTTATCGCAGAAGGCTTCTTCTACGGCAGGAACGCAGGGAATTGCTGGAATGTCAAACAATTCGAGTCAACGGAAAAAGACTTCTTCCATGGCTGGTATGTCCGGCATGTGACGTAAGCGATGCGAAAGAATAATAAAATCGGAATTTAAAATTTAATATTGAGATATTGCCTAAAATACCGGAGAATACTTATGATAAATAAAATAATAGATTACTCTATAAACAACATGTTTTTAGTTTTTGTTTTTATGCTTTTTCTGGGACTTGGCGGGGTTTACGCGATTTACAATATAAGGCTTAACGCCCTTCCCGATATAGCGCCTTCCGAAGTTATTATCAAAACGGCATGGCCGGGCCAGCCGCCGAACATAGTCCAGCTTCAGGTAACATATCCCATAGAGTCTTCGCTTATCTCTGCTCCGAGGGTTAAAGAGGTCAGGGGGAATTCCATGTACGGCACCTCTTTTGTTACGGTCGTATTTAAAAGAGGTACCTCGTTAGGATGGGCGAGGGCGCAGATACTTACATACCTGTCCCAGGCAAAAAAACTTCTCCCTCCGGGTGTTTCTCCAGTTTTAAGCCCTTACGCAAACGGCGTGGACTGGGTTTACCAGTATGCGATAATAGACAAAGCGCATAATCAGAGTTTAGCCGATTTATATTCCTATCAGGAGTATTTCCTTAGGTATGCCTTAGAAACCGTGCCGGGAGTGGCGCAGGTTGCGACTTACGGCGGCTGGAATAAAGAGTATCAGGTTACAATTAATCCGAAAGCGCTTCAGTATTATGATTTATCGTTGTCTCAGGTGATTAATAATATAAAATCTTCCAACTCCGACACCGGGGCAAGGGTTATAAACTCTTCGTCGGGAGTAAGCCATTTAATCTACGTCAAGGGTTATCTTCATAATTTAAACCAGATGCGAAATATCGTCGTGGGTACCACATCCGCCCACACGCCTGTTTTAGTCAAAAACGTAGGAATAGTTCAATTAGTGCCTGCTCCCTCCCGTTCTATTTCCGATTTAAACGGCAAAGGACAGATGATAGGCGGGGTGGTCATAAAAGATCAGGGTTCGGACACGCTAAAAGTAATTGCCGCTGTAAAAAACAAACTCAAAGAACTTAAAAACTCCCTCCCAAAAGATGCAAAAATAATAACTACATACGACCAGAGCACCCTTATTGCCGCTTCCGTTTCTACGCTTAAAACCACGCTTATTATGATAGTTTTAATAGTCATCTTCGTCATTATGCTCTTCCTGTTCCATTTAAGGTCGTCCTTGGTTATCGTTATAATGATTCCGTTTGCTATTCTCGGAGCATTTTTGCTCATGTATATGCTTCACATAAGCGCAAACATAATGTCTCTTTCCGGTATAGTGCTTGCAATCGGCGCAATGACCGATTCCGCTATAGTAATGATCGAAAATTCCCATTCGCATCTGGAAATTTTAGAAGATAATCCGGAAAGCAGCCCTTATGGAAACATGGAAGATAAAGATGAAGCAAGAAAATTATGCATTGTAGATTCCGCTAAAGAGATGGGTAAGCCCCTTTTTTACTCGCTTATTATTATAGCGGTGGGATTTCTGCCGATTTTCTTTTTAACGGGCGAGGTAGGTGCATTGTTCAGGCCGTTAGCATACACTAAAACATTCTCAATGGTTTTTGCGGCGGTCATTTCCGTCATATTCGTGCCTATCCTCATGGTTTATTTGATTAGAGGCAGGATAATGCCTTTAGATAAAAATCCTATAAACAGATTTTTAGTTTTTTTGTACTCGCCCGTCTTAAAATTTATCATGAAACATAAAGCTGTATTTTTGACCATGCTCTTTGTCTTTCTGGCAAGCGGATATTTTGCGTTTGTCAGGCTCGGCTCGCAGTTTATGCCGCCACTAAACGAAGGAACGCTTTTATATATGCCTTCCTCTACTCCGGGTTATTCTTACACCGATGCGGCACAGCTTTTACAGATAGAGGACAGGATAATCAAAAAATTTTCGGAAGTAAAAATGGTTACCGGAAAAGCAGGCAGGGCAAATACGGCTTTTGACCCTGCATCTTTAAGCATGACCGAAACAACGATCGTTTTAAAAAGAAGGAAATATTGGCCTGCCGGCATGACCGCCTCAAAGCTGATTAATAAAATGAATAAAGCATTAAACATACCCGGTCTCGAAAACGTGTGGACGATGCCCATTAAAAACAGGATAGAAATGACGTCCGCCGGTTTAAGGACGCCTATAGGAATAAAAATATACGGTTCTAACGTAAAAATCCTGCAAAAATTGGCGGAGGGGGTTGCCGGAGCCGCTTCCATGGTAAGGGGAACATTGAGCGCTTATGCCGAAAGGGTTTATAACAGACCATATATAGCAATCAAACCGAATGCAGATGCCATGGGTTTTTACGGAATACCTTTAAAAAGCATAAACGAAGCTATAAACTCCTCTGTGGGCGGCAAGACGATAAGCACTGTTTACGACGGATTAGCCCGTTACCCGCTTTCGGTCAGATACCCTTATGCCTATAGAAATAATTTAGAATCCCTGGGAAATATACTCGTAAAAACCGACAGCGGATTCATACCCTTGAAGGAACTTGCAGCTATAAAGTATGAACTGGGCCCGTCTTTCATATCTTCGCAGGGAGGAACGCCGGACGATACGGTCGATATAACTTTAAACACGTCCAATATGGTATTATGGGCTAAAAACGCTAAAAAAATGATTAATAAATACGTTAAATTCCCCAAGGGCTATACTTTTGTCATAAGCGGAGAGTATAAATCCCTCAAAAGGGCAAATAACAAGCTTATGGTTATAATTCCCATAACCATATTTATTATCTTCCTTTTGATATACTTTAATTTTAAATCCATACCGTTATCGCTTCTGGCGCTTTTTTCAATACCCTTTGCCTTAGTCGGGGCGTTCTGGTATCTTTATCTTATGCATATAACGATGTCCGTCGCCGTATGGGTCGGCATCATCGCTGCAATGGGGGTATCGACGGAAATAGGGGTGGTTATGATTTCCATACTGGAGCTTACGTTCCATAATTATTACGAAGCCGGCGCCGACATAGAGCAGATAGTAATTAAAGGCTCGATAATAAGGCTTCGCCCTGTAGTTATGACGGCAATGTCCATCATTATCGGACTTCTTCCCGCGATGTTCGCCTACGGCACGGGCGCAAGAATGACAAAGTTCATAGCGTCGCCTATGGTCGGCGGGATGATAAGCAGCGGAATTTTAAACCTTCTTATGATGCCGGTTTTATATTTTATATGGAAAAAATTTGAATTAAAAAATAAAGTAAATAAGTAAAAAAATAGAATTTTTGAGTGAATTTTACTGATTGAACTTTTTTTATTAAAGTAATAAAATAAACCGCATGGCGAACAAAAATTTATGTGAACTGGAATTTTTCATTAAAGAATACGGTCACCTGTTGAACCCCGAAGCCATCATAAAAGAAGATATCCTAAGGCAGGGGGTTTTCTTTGAATCCTTCACGGATGTTGAAAATTTTTCAAGTAAGTCTTATTTCATTTTCTCTTTTAACATAGATAATGATAATGACGTAATAACAAAAAAATACCCGGAAGAGATTGCCATTCAAAATGGGCCATATAACCTGAAACGAACTGTTATTTCCGTTAGGATTAATAAATCTTCCCCCTATAGGGTTAAATATGACCCGGTTGCAAACAAATATACCCTGTTTCATGGCGGTCATTTTATCGGAGATGCTGTTTTTTCACCAGAAAAATCGTATATGCTTCAAAAAACGCCATCCGGAAAATCGGTTAGAGACGTTGCTCCTACCATAGAGTGGGGGTATTTAATATATCTTGCGGTTTTCAGAATGTGTCAGTATTTTGAAAATCATAATGAATGCGCATTTTGCGATATGAATTCAAATTATGTAAGTCAAAAAAAGGCAAACAAAAGTTATTCCGCCGTAAAATCTATAGGCGATATTATCGATGCCCTCGGCATAATCGGATCATCGGAAGATTCCAGGTCCAAAGCTTACACGCTAACAGGGGGGAGCATTATAGACGAAGTTAAATTTAACGGAGATGCGGAGATAGATTTTTACGTCAGGTTCTTGGAAGCCATCGAGGATAAGTACAAAGGAAAGTGGATAAGCAAGGTCGTAGTCCAGGCCCACGATACAAAAAATCTTAAAAGGCTTAAAGATGCGGGAGCTTACATTTACCATACGAATTTTGAGGTTTGGGATAAAAGGCTTTTCGATAATATTTGTCCCGGAAAGTCCAAATTTATCGGCAGGGATGAATGGATAAAAAGAATAGTGGATGCCGTACCAATATTCGGGGAATACAAGGTGATTCCAAACTTTGTTGCCGGAGTGGAACTTTCCAGCCCATACGGATTTGACAGCATAGACGATGCTATTAATTCAACGGCGGAAGGCCTGGAATTTTTTATGTCCCATAATGTTATACCGAGATATACTACCTGGTGCCCTGAAAAGACAAGCAAACTGGGAAGAATGGGAAATCCCCCCGCCCCGCTTGAATATTATGTAAAGCTGCTTCTCAGATGGCATGAACTTCATTATAAGTATAATTTACCGATTCCGGAAGGGTATGGCGAAGCCGGTCCCGGTAAAGCGGAATTTTCCGTTAGCGCATTTATGGATGCCTTTAAAATTGGCGATGCCGTATAATTTAATTTTTTTGTTGAAACGGTTAAAAAGTTATGATAATATAAATATATTAATATTTATATATAGTTTTACATAGCTTAATCGTAAAACCAATAGCAATAATAATTATATTAAAACTAAAGGGGTATTTATGCGTAATGATGAAAAGGAATTAAATAAATTTAACAGGAATGATGAAGACGAATCTTATAACGCTACCGACGAAGAGGGTTACGGCGGAGGCGCCGGAGGCGATAAAAATGAAGAAGGCGGTTCTTCGTGCGGTTGTAACGGTGACGGAGCCGGGGAAGAAGCTTCTTGCGGATGTGCTTCGGAAAATGACGGGGGGCAAGTCAATAAAAATCCGTTTGAGAGGCAAACCCCAATTTTAGGTGTAAAAAATATTATTGCCGTTGCAAGCGGAAAAGGCGGCGTGGGGAAATCCACATTTAGCGTTAACCTGGCCGTTAGCTTGGCGCAGCAGGGTAAAAAAGTTGGTCTTATGGATGCAGATTTATATGGCCCGAGCATTCCCACTATGATGGGGATAAACAAAAGGCCGGATGTAACCTCTGAAAATAAAATAATACCTGTAGAAAAATTTGGGATTAAACTTATGTCCTTAGGATTTTTAATCCCGGAAGATTCTCCGGCTATCTGGAGAGGTCCGATAGTTATGCAGGTTACAACACAGTTTTTAAAAGATGTGGAATGGGGCGGGGTTGACTTTCTTGTTGTTGACCTTCCTCCCGGAACGGGAGATATTCAGCTTACATTAGTTCAAACCGTCCCGATAAATTTCGCCATAGTAGTTTCCACGCCCCAGGATATTTCTCTTATAGATGCAAAAAAGGCATTGGGTATGTTTGACAAGGTGAATGTTCCGGTTTTTGGCATAGTTGAAAACATGAGCTATTTTGTATGTCCCCACTGCAACAAGCGTTCGGATATATTTAAACATGGAGGCGCCAAAGAAACCGCTGAAAAATTAGGCGTTAATTTTTTGGGTGAAGTGCCTCTAGTCGAAGAAATATGCGAGCTATCGGATAAAGGCGAACCCATTATGACAAAGGATATACATCCGGAAGTAAGAGCCGTATTTAATAAGATAGCGGATTCTTTGATTCTAAGGTCGGAACAGAGGGTTAGTTTATAAAACCTGCTTTATAAGGCAAAAAAATATTTCAAATAAAATTAAAATTAAAATTCAAGGAGGATTAATTAATTATGGCTAATGAGTCTGTTTTAGCTTTTACTGATGCTAATTTTGAAAACGAGGTCTTAAAATCTGACAAGCCTGTTCTTGTTGATTTTTGGGCTGTTTGGTGCGCTCCGTGCAGGGCTGTTGCGCCTATCATCGACGAGATGGCATCCGACTATGAAGGTAGTGTCAAAGTTGGCAAGGTAAATGTTGATGAAAATCAGATTATTCCGAGTAAGTACGGGGTGAGGGGAATACCGACCGTTATTTTGTTTAATAACGGAAAGGTGGTGGACCAACTGGTTGGGGCAGCGCCTAAAACTGCATTTAAACAGATGGTAGAAAAGGCTGTTGCGCGATAGTGAATGTTCACTAATAGCTTAAAATTACCTCTTTCAATGACTTGCTTGTTGATTGCGTTACGGTAAAGTTAAGGTTTTCTATGGTAAATTTTTCGCCCGGAACAGGTATTCTTCCAAGCTTATCCATTATCAAACCTGAAATGGTCTCGTAATCCGCTTCCGGGTGTTTTTCTATTTTTAAATTAAAAAGTTCCGATAATTCGTCCAATGTGAGCCTTGTGTTTATTACATACGTGTTCTTGCCTATCTTTTTATACATAGGTTCTTCTTCATCGGTTTCGTCCCTGATTTCTCCGACTATTTCTTCCAGTATATCCTCAAATGTTATTATCCCCGATATCCCGCCATACTCGTCCACAACCGTAACCATTTGCTGGTGGCTTTTTTGCATCTTAATCATTAGCGTCGATATTTTTAGCGTTTCCGGTATAAAAAGGGCGGGTTTAGCTATATCGCTTATTACTTTATCTATATTTTCTAAGTTATAAATATCAAAGGCAAATGCAATGCCCGATATATTATCTATGCGGTCTTTATAAACAGGCAGTCTTGAATAATTGGATTCCGTTAAGAGCTGCCGTGCGACCCTTACGCTTTCTTTTTCACCCACCGCTATCACATTAATAAGTGGAATCATAATATCTTTGGCAGTTTTATTCCTAAAATCGAATATCCGTTTTATAATCTTTTTATCATACTCTTTAAGCTCTTCTATGTTACCGCTGATTGTCAGGACTTTTATGAGTTCATCTTTGGTTAAAAATACATTTTTAGACTTACTCTTGAAAAGTATGTTTAAAAGTTTGGATAAAGCTATAAAAACGATGTTAATCGGAAAGAATATAATTAAAAAAACGGTTATCAGGGGAATGCTTTTTAACATTAGATTGTTGGCATGCCTTCTATACACCATTTTCGGAATAATTTCGCCAAAAATCACCATAACAGGCGTAAGAATAACCGCTACGATAAACGGGGTATAAGAGTGGGCATACCGGTATATAATAGCCGTCGCCAAAATGGAAGCCGTCGTATAGGCAACATTATTCCCGATAAGGGAAGTAGAAAATGTGCTTTCCGGTTTTTTTGTCATTTTAAGTAAAAATTTGGCAAGTTTATTCCCCTGGGTTTCCATATGTTTTACTTTAATCTTATCAAAACTTATGATGCCTATTTCCGATCCGGCAAAAAATCCTTCGAAGAATATCGAGGCAATAATTATAATTATATAAATAAGGTATTGGTTATTGAACATCATATTCATCCTCTATTTCTCCGAATATTTCTTCGAGTAAATCTTCCATGGTAACTATGCCCGCCATTTTCCCGTATTCATTTATTATAATTGCGATATGAATCTTTTTTCTTTGAAGTTCCCTGAAAAGCTCCAGCGCATTTTTTGACGATGGTATAAAATAAGGTTTTATCAAAAAAGAGTTAAGCGTCCTCTTTTCCTCTCCAATGTTATAGACCTTTGAAAGTATATTTTTAGCAAGAAGTATTCCAATTATATTATCTTTCTCCCTAAAATATACTGGTACACGGGAAAAATGGTTTTCCTCGATAAGCTTAACTGCCGTTAAGACTGGGGTATTGACGTCTAATTCGGAAACCTTGTCTTTCTTTGTCATAATATTGCCGGCCTTTAAATATGAAAGTTTCAGGAAATTTTTGATAAACTCGTATTCTTTTTCTTTTATTTCACCCTCCGTTTTGCCAATCTCAATTATCATTCTCAATTCTTCGTTGGAAATAGTTTCATCCTTTTTTAACTGAAACTGCTTTCCCCTTATTCCGATTTTTTCAATTAATAATTCGGTGTAAAACGTAACAGGATAAAATATACGCGAAACGATTAAGGACAATTCCGCAGGTTTTTTTAAAGCGATTATTTTCGGAATAATTTCGGCTAAAATAATAAGGGTAAGGGAGATTAACATAATGACGTAAATTGCCGATATTTTATGGAAATATTCTCCCAGAATTATCGATCCGAAACTTGCGGCTATAACATTGGCGGTCATATTTCCGATCAAAATTATTACAAGAAATATGGACGATTTTCTTATCAGGAATATTACCTTATTCTTTTTTTTCAGATTTAATTCATCTATATCCCCCTGAGTCAACGAGAAGATAGACGACTCCGAAATGGAAAAGATAGACGATATTGCGATAAATAAGATAAAAAACAGAAAATAGGAAATTAGATACATTAGTTGAATATATGCTATTTTAAATTAAAATTTTATCGTATAACCCTTCCGGCTGATTTTTGATTTTTTTTACGTAAAGATACAACGATAATTATTATAGTTATAAGTGTTTAAAAGTGAAATCCTTAATGGAGTATTTGATGCCGTTTTTCATAAACTTAATCCCGTTAACCCCTTTTACGACGCGCCCTATTTTTTTAATCTTGATTCCAAGCGTGTTTGATAAATTTAAAAACTCTTCCTCCTTTTTATCGCCGGCTGTCCATAAAAGTTCATAATCCTCGCCGAAAGACAGAACATTATCCATATAGTTTGCAATTTTTAATAATCCTGCAATGTGTTTTAAATTTTCGTTGATCGGCAGTTCATCTATCCAAATCTCGGCACCATGAGAAAAATTCAGAATGTTGAAAATATCTTTGCGTAAGCCGTCGCTAATATCCGTCAGGGAGTTCGCCAGTTTTTTAGCAGCCAGTTCTTTGGCCAGCTTAATTCTCGGGATGGGAAGTTTAAATTTGCCTATGAAATTTTCGATGGTTTTTTTTTCAAAATTTTTAAGGTTAATGCAGTTTTTATCGATATGCTTCTTCCGTTTTTGCAAATAGTACGACATCCATGAATTTCCAATTTCTCCCGAAATAAAAATCGCATCGCCTATCTTTGAATTGCCTCTTTTTATGACGTTGTCATCTTTATAATCCCCGATAATCGTTATAGATATTGAAAATTCGGACGCCCGCGATATATTGCCTCCTATAAGTGAAATCCTGTATTTCTTTGCAATATCGACGATACCGCGAAGGGCTTCTTTAATATTTCCTTCAGTTATATTTTTGGGTATAAACAGTGATAAGGTAAATAAACGGGGTACGCCCCCCATTGCGGCTATATCGCTTAAATTTACCAGCAAAGATTTTGATCCTATTTCATAGAAACTATAAAATTTTAGCGTGAAGTGAACATTTTCCGTTATATTGTCGGTACTGACAAGCATGCCGTTTTTATCTCTAAAAATAGCACAATCGTCACCTATGGATTTAATAACTAAAGATTTATTAAATTTTTGGGTTACAAGACTTATTTTTTCAATCTCGCTTATTAACTTAGTTTCGTTAAGTTCTTCTGTTTTTCTCAACCCTATTTTTTGGTTTGCTTTGCCGGTTTAGATTTTGGCTTGCCATGGGTCTCAGGGCTTGAGCTAAAAGTCCCGACGATTGCATGTTTTATGACTTCGTCCATATGTTTAACCGGTATGAATTTTAGATTTTTTTTGACCAATTGTGAAATTTCCTCGAGGTCCTTTTTGTTTCGTTCGGGTATTAAAACCGTTTTAATGCCCGCTCTTAAAGCGGCTAAAGATTTTTCTTTCAATCCGCCGATAGGGAGAATATTGCCTCTTAAGGTAATCTCGCCGGTCATGGCAATATCTTTTTTAACAGGTCTCTTTAATAATGCTGAAATCAGAGACGTTGCCATGGTGATTCCCGCCGATGGCCCGTCTTTCGGTATTGCCCCTTCCGGTATATGTATATGAATATCGTTTTTTTCAAATGTATTAGGTTTTATGCCGAGTTCGTCGGCTTTTGACCTTGCATAGCTAAGGGCGGCTTGCGCCGATTCCTTCATCACATCTCCAAGCTGACCCGTTAGCGATAACCCTCCCTTACCCTTAACAAGCACGGTTTCAATATATAAAACTTCCCCTCCGAAGGGGGTCCATGCAAGTCCTGTGGAAACGCCAATCTCATCCTTTTGTCTTTCTTCTTCGGGAAGGATTTTTATGGTGCCTAAATATTTATGGATATTTTTGTTGGTTATGATATATTTCTTGATTTTATTTTCGGCGATTAGCTTTGCCACCTTTCTACATATAGTTCCAATTTCACGTTCTAAGTTTCTTAAGCCGGCTTCCCTGGTATATCCGGAGATAATAGTCCTGATAGCGCTTGGTTTAAATTTGATATAATCATTTTTTAGCCCGTTTTCTTTTATTTGTCTTGAAATAAGGTACTTTTCCGCGATCTTTTCTTTTTCTTCGAGAGTATATCCCGATAGGTTTATAATCTCCATTCTGTCCTTGAGCGGGGACGGTATCGTACCTTCGACATTAGCCGTGGCAACGAACATAACGTTTGATAAATCAAACGGGACATTTAAGTAATGGTCGGAGAAGGAAAAGTTTTGTTCCGGGTCCAATACTTCCAAAAGGGCGGAGGATGGATCACCCCTGAAATCGATACCGATTTTGTCTATTTCATCTATCATAAAGACGGGATTATTAGTTCCGCCCTGTTTAATACCCTGAATAATCCTTCCCGGGAGAGCGCCCACATAAGTTCTTCTGTGGCCTCTAATTTCGGCCTCGTCATGGACGCCGCCTAAGGAAATCCGGATAAATTTTCTATTCATAGCCTTTGCAATGGACTTTCCGAGAGAGGTTTTGCCGACGCCGGGCGGTCCGATGAAACAAAGTATGGGTCCTTTCATTTTTTTATTAAGCTTTCTAACGCTTAGGTATTCGAGTATTCTTTCCTTAATTTTTTCCAGGTCGTAGTGGTCCTCATCCAATATCTTTTTTGCTGTTTCTATGTTTAAATTATCCTTTGTTTTCTTCGACCATGGAATATCAGTAAGCCATTCCAGATATGTCCTGACAGTTGATGCTTCGGCGGCATCCTGATGCATTGTTTCCAATCTTGAAAGTTGCTTTTCGGCTTCCCTTAGAACGTCCGGCGGCATCTTGGCAGCGAGTATCTTGTCTCTTAACTCCGTTATTTCTTGAGTTTTTTCATCCGTTTCGCCCAATTCTTGCTTTATTTGCCTAAGTTGCTCCCTGAGAAAATAATTTCTTTGAGTTTTCGTCATTTCCTCTTTCGCCTGGGATTGTATTTTTGCCTGCATAGAAAGAATTTCTATTTCCCTTGCCAATATATCGTTAACCTTTTTAAGCCTTTCTATTTGATTTGAATCTTCCAGTATTTTTTGGGATTCCTCTACCTTTAATCCTAAATTGGATGCCACTATATCCGCGAGCCTTCCGGGGTTATTGACGTTTTCCAGTATTATCAATATATCCTGAGACGGAAGTCTTCCCAAGGAAACGTATTTTTCGAGCTGTTCTTTTACATTTCGCATTAAAGCATCGATAGTCGGCGTTATGTCAACGATATTCTCTTCTTTTATCCTTGATACCTTTACAAGGTAAAAGGGCTTTATTTGGACAAATGTTTCTATTTTGGCTTTCGATATACCCTGAACTAATATCTTGACTCTTCCGTCGGGGAGTTTAAGCATTTTCATTATCATTGCAACAACCCCCACGCCATAGATGTCGTTCTGGGACGGTTCTTCCACGACAATATCCTTCTGGGCAGACAAAAGTATTAACCTGTCTTTGGCAATGGACTCGTCGACTGCTTTAATGGATGCCTCCCTTCCGACAAAAAGTGGGATTATCATAAAAGGGAAAAGGACAAGGTCCCTAATAGGGAGCAACGGAATAACGTCCGGTATTTGGATTTCTTCAGCCAGATTGGGCTGGTCGGCACCCTCGCCTCCACCCTTGCCTATTGCAATTTCACTTGCGTTGTCTAATAAGCTTCCAAAATTTTTTTGGTTTGTACTATCCATATTCGCTGGCTCCCGTATAGAAGATGCATTAATTATATTTAATTATTTTAATTATATTATTAATAGAAGAATTAATAAATATGTATTACCGTGGCATTATTACTATACTGATATAATCTATATGTTTTTCCATGTTTTATATATTTCCATATTTATTATAATCTAAATAATATAGATAATCTAAGATTTGTCATAATGAATGGGTATGCCAATATCCGGGCGGAGAAAAATATCGCTAAGTTCGAAGCTTATTTTTAAAACCCCGTTGGATAAGACAGCTTTAACGAAGTGTTTGGCGGGGCTTATCGGCAGCAGTATAAATTTTTCAAACTTGCCGAACCTTCTTTCCATGCAAAAAAAATTAACGTTGGAATTTGCTTTAGGCTCGAGTTTCCACATTATTGCCAGAATGTTGTCACGAACGCCAATTGCAATGTTTTCCTTGGAAACCCCGGGAAGTTCTATTTCCACCACTAATTTGCTGCGATTTATATAAGTATCGATGGGGGGACCGTTTGTTTTAAAAGAATAAGCCAGTTCCTCATGCGAAAAAGATTCGAAAAGATAATTAAACAATCTTTCAACCTCTTTTTTAAATTTTATTATCTTTTTATTAAAATTTTCATTTTCATCGAAAAAATTCATACCGTTGTTCCTTAGTTAAACAAAATCAAGTTTTTTAATAAATTCGATAAGCCCGTTCCTCAGCTCGGCATTTTTCAGCCCGTATACTATCTGAGCCTTAAGCAAGTCGAGTTTATTGCCGCCGTCGTATCTTACTCCTTCAAATTCGAGGGCATAAACCGGCTGAATGGAAAGAAGGGATTTAATGGCATCGGTAAGTTGAATTTCCCCGCCCTTGCCTGGTTTTGTAACGCCGATAAAATCAAAAATATCGGGCATTAAAATGTACCTTCCTATTATGGCAAGGTTGGAAGGGGCCTCATTGATTTCAGGTTTTTCGACAAGGTCTTCGACTTTAAACAGCCCTTTTTCTAGTTCCTTTCCCTGTATTATGCCATATTTTGAAACATCCTCGTCCTGCACCCTCTGAACGGCTAGAATAGAATACCCATAATTTTTATATATCCCGATCATTTGTTTCATTGCGGGAATATTGGAATCTATTATGTCGTCACTTAAAACGACCGCAAAAGGTTCCTTTCCAACCATATTTTGTGCGCATAAAATTGCATGTCCCAGTCCTAACGCCTCCTTTTGCCTGGTATATGTGAGATTAATAATATTTGAAATATCATCGACCGATTTTAATAGATGGTGCTTTCCCTTTTCCTTCAACATGATTTCATGTTCGATCGACCTGTCGAAATAATCCTCTATGGCTGTTTTTCCTCTGCCCGTTATAATGATTATATCATTGATTTTTGCGCTTATGCATTCTTCCACCCCGTATTGTATCAAGGGTTTATCCACCAATACCAGCATTTCTTTGGGAATAGATTTTGTAATGGGCAAAAGCCTTGTTCCAAGGCCTGCAGCCGGGAATATTGCTTTATTTACCTTCATCAAAGTTTAAGCCACCGTCTCTTTTGTTAATTAACTTAATTGACTTTAGTCCGAAGTCTAAATTAATATATCATAAAAATTAAATTTTTAAAAATTAATTAAAACGCGCCGGATTATAAGGAATAAGTGATATTAACAATTTTTTCCAATTTTTGATAATAATCTAAAATTATGTTAGAATTCAAGAAAGTAAAATTATTAATTAAAAATTAAATATATTGACCAATTAAGCAAGATGTAAGGCATAAAGGGGGTTTTATAATCAATGGATAAAAAATATTCACAGGTTTTTAAGGCCGCCATTTTTGTTGCAGCGGTTGTCGTAGCCTCTATCTTAATAGTTAAAATTCCTCCTTTGTTGTGGAAAAATGGCGTTAAAAAGTCTGGCAGCGAAGTTATGGCCCCCCAATTTTCCCTTGCAAGCTTAAACTATCCCGGCAAGACTATTTCCCTTAAAAATTACAGAGGAAAAATTGTTCTTGTAAATTTTTGGGCTACATGGTGTCCCCCTTGCAGGCATGAAATACCGAGACTCGAAACATTTTATAGATCGCATAAGAAAGACGGTTTTGTTATCGTTGGCCTTTCCGTTAATAATCAAGGAAAAAAATATGTGCTGCATTTTGTAAAAACCTTTAAAGGCGGCATAATAACCTATCCGATAGGCATGGCTGATTATAAGACTGAAAAGGCTTATGGCAATATATATGAAATACCGCAGTCGTTTATCATAAATAAAAAGGGATATGTTGTTGCCCATTTTACTGGAGAGATACCAAGAGGTTATTTAAGTTACGAGTTTGGCAAATTAAATAAAGAAGGTTAGATAAGTTAAATAAATTTCAATACGGAGAGATGGCCGAGTCCGGTTTAAGGCGATTGACTCGAAATCAATTGTAGGCGCAAGCTTACCGGGGGTTCAAATCCCTCTCTCTCCGCCAGTAAAAAGTTCCCTTAAAGCAAAGGAACCCCCCCTTATTATTATTTTTATCTTATGAAAATTAAATACGATTTAGAATATATTTTAGGGATTACCGAATTAGACGGGGACAGGGTGGGTGAATTACTAAAATATTTTGCCGAACTTCCTTTAATGGGCAAACTCGAGGTATTTCATATAAGCAAACTTATAGAAGAGGATAATGAGTTTGCCTTTTTACAGCGCTACTTTGACAAGCAAAAAACGGCAGAATATGAATTTTCTTTGTTTCTTCTTGCCGTTGACAGGTTATTTTTATTGGAAAATAAAGATACCGAAAATAAAAACCTTTCTTCATATAAACTTAAAAAAATTTCTACGATAAAATCGTTTAGGAATCCGGTTGATGGAAAAGATTTTCAAAAATAAGGATTATCAAATTCAAGGGCTTTACATATCTGCGGCAAAAAGGAATTCAGGCAAGACTACCATTTCTATTGCCGTAATGCGCCTGCTCAGGGATAAGGGTCTTATAGTCCAGCCGTTTAAAAAGGGTCCGGATTTTATAGACCCGATGTGGCTGAGTGCGGCTACGGGTAAAAACTGCTATAACCTGGATTTTTATTTTATGTCCAAAGACAAAATTAAAAAACATTTTTTAGAATATTCGCTTAATTCGGACATTAGTATTATAGAAGGAAATCATGGGTTATATGACTCTTTTGACTTATACGGAAAATCTTCAAACGCGTCCATGGCAAAACTTTTAAGCCTTCCCGTCATTCTTGTAATCGACGTTGGAGAGTTAAACAGAGGCGTTGTTCCATTGCTTTTAGGGTTTGTAAATTTCGATAAAAATGTGAATATAAAAGGAGTAATACTAAACAAGGTTCATAGCAAAAGGCATGAAAAAAATCTTATAAAAGCGATCAATTATTATACCGATTTAAAGGTGGTAGGTAATATCCCGAATGACCCGGAGTTGTCCATAAAACAGCGGCATCTCGGCCTTTTATCCACACTCGCGGGAAAAGACATCGAAAACCTTGTTTTTAATATATCCTCTAAAATTTTAAATTGCCTCGATTTAGAAGGCATTATAGATATATCAAGGATAGCACCCCAATCCTTGACTAAATCTTATGGCAATATAAAATTAAAATATAATATCATTACGCCTCCCGCAAAAACCGAATCCGGCAGGGGCGTAAGAAGGGTTAAAATCGGGCTCGCCTATGACGGTGCATTTAATTTTTATTATAATGAAAATATTAAAGCTCTTGAAAACCTGGGTTGCGATATTTTCAAATTTTCCCCGCTTGAAGATGTTAGCCTGCCTGAAGTTGACGCCCTTTATATAGGAGGAGGTTTTCCCGAGATTTTTTGCAAGGATTTAGAGGCAAATATTAATTTAAGAAGGGATATAAGGGAAAAGATAGAAACAGGTCTTCCCGTCTATGCGGAATGCGGCGGCCTTATGTATCTTTGCAGAAGTATTGCCTGCGACGGCATTATGTACGAAATGGTGGGGGCAATAGATGCCGGCGTAAAATGGACAAAAAGACCGAAGGGGCATGGATATACCAAATTAACACCCGTCTTTTACGATAAAAATGGCAGGTTATGGTTTAATAAGATTAAATCTATCAAAGGGCATGAATTTCACCATTCATATTTAGAAAATTTAGAAACGCCGTTGTCAAATAACATGAATTTTGCTTTTAATGTGGAGAAGGGATTCGGGGTAAACGGGACAAGCGACGGTATTATTTATAAAAATATAATCGCAAGTTATACGCACGTATTTTCCCCCGCTGCGCCCAAATGGTTTAAAAATTGGGTATCTTTTATCAAAGAAATCAGAAAAGACCTTTTAAAAATAAAATAATGTGCGATTTTTTCACCTTTAGATAAATTTTTTTCTTGACAATAGATACGCAAAAGTATTATAAAAAGGAAACGTTATTTTAATTTATTGACGGAAATGGCAAAAAGTAAAAATCCCTGTAACCCGCGTGGTTCTTGAGTGCTGCCAGTTTATGGGCTATTGTTGGTTGGCGAATGTTGCTTATGATAAATATGAAGTTTTATAATGTCTTTTTAATTTACATTTTCTAAGGGAGGTTTTATGGGCAAAAAGTATGAAACTCCGCTTCTTGACGAGCTAAAAAAGGGAAAGTGGCCTAGTTTTGTTGCCGAAATGGAAAGAGCCGCGGAAACAAGCGAAATGACCGGTGATCTTTTGGGACAGGTTGAGCAGTCCTACAAGGAAAAGATGGGTCATTGGAAACATGGCGGAATGGTGGGCGTTAAAGGTTACGGAAGCGGCATTGTCGGCAGGTTTTCCGATCTGCCGGAAAAATATCCCGGCGTAAAGGAATTTCACACGGTAAGAATTAATCAGCCGTCAGGGTTTTTTTATAAATCCGATAGCCTGAGAAAGATAGTGGATATAGGAGAAAAACATGCTTCCAGTCTTTTTAACTTTCATGGTTCAACCGGCGATATCCAGATCCTTGGCGTAAAAACGTCGGAACTTGAAACCATCTTTCAACAATTGGTGTCATTCGGATTTGACCTCGGGGGTAGCGGTTCCGCATTAAGAACGCCTTCATGCTGCGTCGGCATGGCAAGATGTGAATTTGCAAATTATGACGCCATGCATATTTGTTACAATATTACCCAGGCTTTTCAGGATGAGATGCACAGGCCGATATTCAATTACAAGTTTAAATTCAAATTTTCCGGTTGCGGAAACGATTGCACCGCATCTATTGCAAGGGCGGACATGTCTATTATAGGGACATGGAAGGACAACATACGAATAGACCAGGGCATGGTGAAAGAATATGCGAAGAAGATGAACCTGCATAAATATGTTACCAGCAAGTGTCCCACGAAATGTATGAATTATAGCGACACCGGCCTTGAGATAGACGATTCAAACTGTTCAAAATGTATGCACTGTATAAATGTAATGCCTAAAGCCCTGCGTCCAGGTATCAAGGGAGGGGCGACCATTCTTCTCGGGTCAAAGGCGCCCATGGTTTCAGGCCCCCGTCTTTCGATGGTCCTGGTCCCATTTTATGACGTAGCCGAGGATGCCAAAAACGGGTATCAATGGTTCAAAGACTTCGTCGGAAAAATATGGGAATTCTGGGATGAATACGGCGTCAACAGGGAGAGAATAGGGGAATTAATCCAGAGAGTCGGCATAGGCAATTTTCTTGAGGCCATAGGGCTCGAACCTCTTCCCGAAATGGTTTCCAGCCCAAGGGGGAACCCGTTTGTATTGTACGAAGACTACGTGGAAGCGGATGAAGGGCAGGGTGAATCTCCTCAGGGATAAATGGGGATAAAAGATAAAAATCAATAAGAATAAAATAATAAATGATAATTAAACCCAACGGCATATAACATATATAAAAATAATAAATAATTATAACAATAATAATCTACTGGCTATATATCTATATATATGCATAATTGCAGTATTATAAAAGGAGGTTTTTATGCCTGATGTTTCCGGAACAAAGAGAATTACCGATGTCGGTCCTCATGATTACCATGACTTCCTGCATCCAGTTATTAAAAACAATTATGGAAAGTGGAAATATCACGAAATTTTAAGCACGGCCCATATGGTCCACGTTTCAGAGACCGGCGACAAGATTTATTCTGTCAGGGTCGGGTCCCCAAGACTTGTCAGTGGGTCTTTTATAAAGGATTTATGCGACCTTGCCGATAAATATAGCGAAGGGTATCTTAGGTTTACGACAAGAAATAATGTTGAGTTTTTGCTCGATAAAGAAGATAATATAGAGCCGCTTATGAACGATATTAAAAAGTTAAATCTTCCTTTAGGCGGCATAGGTAATGTTGTTGCAAATATTGTTCATACGCAGGGGTGGATACACTGCCATACGGCGGCCTCCGATGCGTCGGGCGTGACCAAGTCGCTTATGGACGACCTTTACGAATATTATATAGATGCCAAGCTGCCGGCAAAAGTGAGAATAGCTTTTGCATGCTGCCTGAATATGTGCGGAGCTGTTCATTGCTCCGACATCGCAGTTCTGGGAATACATAGAAGGCCGCCGAAACTTCTTTCCGATAAGATAATAAATCTCTGCGAAATTCCAAGCACGATAGCGTCGTGCCCTACCAATGCGATCAGGCCGGATACATATAACGGAAAGCCGAGCGTGAAGCTTATCGAAGAGGCATGCGTTTTCTGCGGCAACTGTTTTACGGTTTGCCCCGGCATGCCTATATCCGACCCCTTAAACGACGGCGTATCCATATGGGTTGGCGGCAAGGTATCCAATGCCAGGACTAAACCTTCATTTTCAAAGCTTGCCGTGTCGTATTTAGAAAATGATCCGCCGCGCTGGCCAAAGGTTGTGGAGGCCGTTAAAACAATACTCGATGCTTACAAAAACGGCGCAGAGAAAGGGGAAAGGGTCGGGGAATGGATTGAAAGGATAGGCTGGCCCAAATTCTTTAAGATTACTGGATTTAAATTTACAAAATACCATATTGATGATTTCAGACTTGGCGAAGCGACGATGAACTACTCCGCCCAGGTAAGGCAATAGGCAATGTAGTATTTATGGTTTTATAATATGGAGGCTTAAAATGACGGATGAAACTAAGGCCCAATTAGAGGAGGCCATCGTTAATCTTATTAGGGAGTTTGTCAATAGAAAGAGATTTAAACCCGGGGATGTGGTCAAAGAAATGGAGGTTAAGTTTTCGGCAAGCGATGTCACAAAAGACGATGTTAAGTCCGCCATCAGGGAGCTTACCGATTCCGGCCGTTTGATATACGGTTATGCCGGAGGCAGCTTTCTCTCGCTGCCGGAGTAAAACAAAAGAAGGCAGGCGCAGTGCCTAAATAAAATAAACCAAAATAAACCGGAAATAAATGAACGAAGAGGAATAATAAGGAGATGGCTGTCGAGATTAAAAAAATAAAAAGGGCAATCGGGGGCAGGCAGTTTGGAGCGTCCAGCGTTATGGAACAATCGGCCCTGCGCCCCAGTTATGTCGAAAAAAAGCCTCCCTGCATGGACAGTTGCCCTAACAGCGAAAAAATAAGGGAGTATTTGCAGTATGTTGCTCAGAGCGAAGCGTACGGCAGGGAGATAGACGAGTCGATAAGAGAGGGTTTTTATATACTTACCGATACAAATCCTTTCCCGGCGGTTACGGGGCGGGTCTGCCCCCATCCGTGTGAAACGTCATGCAACAGGGCGGCGAAAGACAAAGCTGTTGCTATAAACGCCGCCGAGATGTTCATCGGTGATTTCGGTATTGAAAATAAGCTGCCGTTGAAAAAGCTTACGGATGAAAGAAGGAAGGAAAGGGTTGCCGTCGTCGGCAGCGGGCCCGCGGGCTTAAGCTGCGCTTATCAGCTTGCAAGAAGGGGTTATAATGTTACCGTTTTTGAAAAATTAGGAAAGGCTGGCGGCATGCTCCGTTACGGGATACCGGATTTTCGCCTTCCCGAAGATGTTCTTGACGCTGAAATTAACAGAATAAAGGATATCGGGGTTGAATTCGTATTTAATTCCACGGTGGGAAAAGATTTGATGCTTGAACGCCTCAAGAGGGAATTCGATGCGGTGTTTATCGGCATAGGTGCGTATAACAATATATCGCTTGGCATAGATGAATTAAGCCTGCCGAATGTTTTCAGCGGGATCGAGTTTTTAAAGCGTGTCAACAGCGGCGAAGTGCCCGATCTTGGCATGCACGTCATAGTTATCGGAGGAGGGGATTCCGCAATGGACTGCGCCAGAACCGCCATCAGGCTGCCGAAGACGGAAAAGGTGACCGTAGTTTACAGAAGGGGCCGCGAACAGATGCCCGCAAACCCTGAGGAAGTTATGGCTGCTATCTCCGAAGGGGTCGGTTTTGAGTTTATGGCTGCCCCGGTTAGCGTCAATAATGATAAGGGTGACGGAACTTTGTCCGTTGTTTTTCAAAAAACAAGGCTGAGCGAAAAGGATGCTTCGGGCAGGGCACAGTTTATTATGCTGGAAACCGATCCCCGGTTCACTATCGAATGTTCGGCGCTGATCGCTTCTCTTGGACAGAAGCCCGATTTTTCCGGTCTTGAGGATATAAGTAAAAATTTAAAAAAAGGATATTTGAGCATTAATGATAAAGGTTTGATCGATGGAGAAGAAGGTGTTTTTGCAGGAGGGGACGCAATAGGGTTCTGGCTTGTAACCCAGGCGATCGGTTCCGGAAATTCCGCTGCCTTTTCAATACACGAAAGGTTAAGCGGCGAACCTGTGCCGGCGGATAAAAGGCAACTCGTAAGCCACAAGGACATGCACCTGGAATTTTATGAGCCGGCGGAGCGGCAAGAAAGGCGGATAAGAGAAATAACCGAGGTAAGGAATGACTTTCAACGTGTTGTTTATGGATTATCCAAGGAGGAATTTGTGCGGGAGGCCAAAAGATGCCTGAGTTGCGGCTTATGTTACGACTGCGGCAACTGCTTCATGTATTGCTCCAAGGGTTGCGTAAAAATGCTGCAAAAGGGCCTGCATTACGAGTTTCATTTAGAAACATGCAACGGCTGCGCTAAATGCTTCGAAAGCTGTCCATGCGGTTATATTATAATGAGTTAAAATTTAAAAATTTTTTAATCCTTAATCTTATCGCAGAATTAAGGGCAATATTAATTATAATTAATTATAATAGAGGGGAGGTTAATTATTATGCCGTCTTTTGAGTTTAATGGTAAGACAATTGAGACCGACGATGAAGGTTATCTGCAAGTCCTTGACGACTGGAACAAAGAGATAGCCGGATATCTTGCTAAAGACGAGGGGATTACGCTTACAGAGAAGCACTGGAAGTTAATAGAATGGGTAAGGGACTACTTTTTTAAGTTTCAGGTTGCCCCCGCCATTAAGTCTCTCATAAAAGAAGTGGAAAAGCTTGAGAATTTGTCCGATAAAAAGGAAGCAAATAAATTCGTTTATGAACTTTTTCCAGAGGGTCCCGCTAAACAGCTTGCCAAGGTAGCAGGCCTTCCGAAACCTACGGGTTGCGTATAATAAAATATGGAAATTCCTATGTTTTATTAAGAATTGAAAGGGGGTCAAAATTATGTTGGACTTAAACTTCGTAAGCGGTATATATGTTTTTTTAACTTACCTTGCAGGCGCTATTTTCATAATCGGCGTTGTGCTGAGAATAATTATATATGCCAAAACTCCGATGCCGGTAAAAATTCCCCTGACCCCCGCTCCCCTGACTCCAATGGGGGCTGCCGGCAGGGTTGCAAGCGAGGTTTTATTATTTAGGAGTTTATACAGGGCAAATAAGCCTACATGGGTTGCCGGATATATTTTTCATATTTCGTTTTTACTGCTTATATTGCTGCATTTTGCACGTCATTTCGTTTACCATCATCCGTTGCCTTCATGGTATCAGCTCTTTGTCAGCATCGGCATAGTTTGCGGCATCTTCATGTTCCTTTCGTTGTTTTACCTGCTTTTTCGCAGAATGATTGTTGACAGGGTGAGGATTATCTCTATTCTTTCGGATTATTTAATACTTATCATTTTAATGATGATCGCCGTTACAGGATTATCGTTGAATTTTTTTATATCCGCGCCCGCCCTCACGAAGATTGATAACAAACTCGATCCGTTTGTTACCGGCATCGCCGTGTTTCATCCTATAAATATTCCCGGCAACCCTTATTTTATCGTTCATTATTCGTTAATCCTTTTGCTTGTTGCATATATACCCTTTAGCAAGGTGATGCATTTTGTAGGTGTATTTTTCAGTCCTACCCGTTATATGACGGATAATCCGCAAGAAGAAAGGTATTACAAGCCGGATGCCGAAGACTTAAGCCTTTGACGGGATTTTTTCAACCGGCGGGGTCATAGGGACCATAGCAAGAATGTCGTCCGTTAAATTTTGAATTAATTTAAAATATAAAATAGTTTTTTCCATATAAGGAAAACGATTAAAGGTAAACAGGAGGCAAAGCGATGGCTAAAGCGAAAGCATCTTATAAAGTTCCCGTATTAACCGGCGAGATCAAGGTTCCTAAGGTTGTCCCGGGTGCAAGCGCTTATGAAAAGATGTACCAGGGTGAAAAGGACGATATGGCCGCGCTCGGTTTTCCGGCATCGTTGGAGGAAGGATGGGAAATTAAGGCGGTAGGGATATTTAAGCAGCTTTTGACTCACAATAAGGCCCTTAGGGATTATATGGACATCTGCGTTAGATGCGGCGCGTGCACCGATAAATGCCAGTTTTTTCTCGGTACGGGGGATTCGAACAACATGCCCGTCGGAAGGGCTGAGTTAATGAGGAGGGTTTACAGGTACTATTTTACGCCCGCAGGCAGCCTTTTTAAAGGTCTGGCCGATGCCGAGCCTTTTAGCATGGAGATGCTTAAAAAGTGGTTTACTTACTATTATCAATGTTCGGAATGCAGGAGATGCTCTTATTACTGCCCGTACGGGATAGATACGGCGGTAATAACAATGGCCGCACGGGAAATTATGAACGGTATCGGCCTCGGACAAAAATATTCTACCGTTATAATACACAAGGTATTTAATACGGGGAACAATATAGGTATTCCGTCAGCCGCGCTCCGGAATACCCTCGATGAGCTTGAAGAGGAAATAAAAGATGCCACGGGAAAGGATATTAAGATTCCTATGGACGCGGAAGGCGCAGAAGTTCTCCTCATCGTGCCGTCCGCCGATTTTTTTGCGATGCCTCATATGGAGTCTTTGATAGGCTATGCAAAGGTGTTTTATAAGGCAGGCATCAGTTTTACGGTTTCTTCCTATGCATCGGAGGCCGCTAATTTCGGCATGTTTATCGGAAGTTACCGGAATACGCAAGAGGTAAATAAACGTATATGGGATGAGGCAAAAAGGCTTAAAGTAAAGAGGGTCATAGCAGGTGAATGCGGCCATGCCTGGAGGGCTATGTACAGTTACAGCAATACTATGAATGGTCCGTTCGATTTTCTTGACAGCAAATACAGGCAGCCTACCCATATTTGCGATTTTACGCTCGGGCTTGTCAAAGACGGGGCTATTAAAATGGATCCGTCGGCAAACGACGATAAAATAATTACATACCATGATTCATGTAATGTTGCGCGCGGTTCAAGAATGGGCATGATGCCGGAGGGTCAGTTTATTATCCCGAGGGAGCTTATAAAAGCATGTGCAAATAATTTTCATGAATTGAGGAACGGGACTAATAAGGCAGAGACTTACTGTTGCGGCGGCGGCGGCGGAATACTAACCGATGAAGTAATGAACGTAAGGATTGCCGGTTCAATGCCCAAAATGCAAGCTATTAGGGAGGCAATGGACAATAAGGGCGTGAATTTCCTTGCATTGATATGCGCAATTTGCAAGACCCAGTTTACAAAAATGTATCCGTTGTATGGTTTGGACGCGGAAATGGTGGGAGGTATCCATCAGCTTGTCAGTTCCGCCATAATTTTATGATGTTTTCAATATCCGCGGTTTTTAAAACGGATTAAAAATTTTTAAAATCTATTAAATTAAAGCATTAATTAAAATGCGGGAGGATCGATGAAATTCGGTATATTGGTAAAGGAAAGCCCTTATAACAATCAGGCTTTTGACAGCGTTTATCATTTTGTTAATGCCGCAATAGAGATGGGTCATGAGATTATAGGCATATTCTTTTACGACGATGCCGTGTATGCAGGCAACAAATATTTAGAGCCGCCCCAGGGTGATAGAAACATAAAGTCATACATGGACACTCTCAAGTCAAAAGGGGTTAGGCTGGTGATTTGCGTTGCCGCGGGAAAAAGAAGGGGGGTGACGCAGGACACGGTGAACGAATCCGCGGAGATATCCGGTCTGGGGCAGCTCCTTGAGTTGTCAATAGAATCCGACAGGCTGGTAACCTTTTAAAATTTTTATTAAAGAAGGAGAACATATCTAATGGGAGATCAAAAAACAAAAATTATGTTTATATGCAGTACCGCTCCTTACGGCACTATTTATGAACAGGAAGCCATAGAGGCAATGATTATGTTTAGTTCATACGAACAGGACATCAGCGTTGCTTTCATTGGAGACGGGGTTTTTTCTTTAAAAAAGGGGCAGGATCCTTCCTTATTAAATATCAAAAATTTTACCCAAACTTACCTTGTCATAAAAGACGATTTCGAAGTTTCCCATTTATACGTAGAAAAGGAATCGCTTAAGGAAAGGGGGCTGGATGAAAGCGATTTAATTACGGAGGTTGAGGTTTTGGACAGAAATGTTTTAAGGCAAAAGATGGACGAAATGAAGGCATTATTGCCGTTTTAATGGCATTATTATTTTAGTAATAATTTTTTTATCGATATTGAATTTTCGGGAGGGAAATAAGATGTTGCATATAGTTAAAAGGTCGCCTTACGAGTCGTCGGCCCTTAACGATTCGTTAAAGTATATAAGGGAAAAAGATATATTGTTATTAACCGAGGACGGAATATATTCGGCGAAGAAAGGGGGGAAATTCGAAAACTTAATAAAAGGTGTTTTACAGAATAACAAGGTTTTTTGCTTGGTTGCCGACGTCAAAGCAAGAGGGATTTCCGAAAGCGAGCTGATAGAAAATGTCAGCTTGATAGATTATAAGGGTTTTGTTGAAAAGGTTTGCGACCATAATCCCGTTACGTGGGGATAACTGATTTATAAAATAAATTTATAAAATAAAAGATATATCAAAATCGGAGGGGCATATGCCGTTAGTCAATCCTCACGGAAAAGAAAAAAGGTTAAAGCCTTTATTGTTATCGGGGTCTGAACTTAAAGAAGCAAAGGCAAAGGCGGAAACGCTTAAAAAAGTGCCTATGACATCAAGGGAAACATCTGATTTGATAATGATGGGCATCGGTGCGTTTACACCCTTAGAAGGATTTATGGGAAAAAATGATTGGAAAAGCGTTGCAGATAGCTTTACGATGGAAGACGGAACGTTTTGGCCTATTCCGATCACCCTTTCGGCCGGTAGGGATTTAGCGGATAAAATTCAAATAGGTGAGGATGCGGCGCTCGTGGACTCGGAAACCTCAGAGATTATAGGGATAATCAAGGTAAGCGAGAAGTATTCGATAGACAAGGCATACGAATGCCAAAAGATATTCAAAACTACCGATATGGAGCATCCCGGAGTTCAAAAGGTTATGGCTCAGGGAGATGTCAATATTGCGGGAAAGGTCAAGGTTTTAAGCGAGGGGTCATATCCTGACGAGTTTAAGGAAATTTACATGCGTCCGGCAGAGGTAAGAAAAGTATTCGAAGAAAAGGGCTGGAATACCGTTGCCGCTTTTCAGACAAGAAATCCCATGCATCGCTCGCATGAATACCTTGCAAAGATTGCGGTAGAAACTACCGACGGCGTTTTAATCCATCAGCTTATCGGTAAATTAAAGCCGGGGGATATACCTGCGCATGTTAGGGCGGCTGCTATAAATACCTTAATAGATAAATATTTTGTTAAAAATACGATTGTTCAGGCAGGTTATCCCATGGAGATGAGATATGCGGGTCCGAGAGAGGCGCTCCTTCATGCCGTTTTCAGGCAGAACTACGGATGTTCGCATTTAATTGTCGGAAGGGACCATGCCGGAGTGGGAGACTATTACGGGCCGTTCGATGCGCATAAAATATTCGATGAAATTCCGAAAAATGCGCTTGAATTAAAACCGTTTAAAATGGACTGGACATTTTATTGCTATAAGTGCGACGGCATGGCATCCACCAGAACCTGTCCGCATTCGAAGGAAGACAGGCTTGTTTTAAGCGGGACAATGCTAAGAAAACTGCTATCGGAATCTCAGGAAGTGCCCGGGCATTTTTCGAGGCCTGAAGTATTAGCGATATTAAAGGATTATTATGCTTCCCTTTCTAAAGACGACAAAGTCGAGGTTAAACTGCACAAGGCGGCAAAAGGTGAAATATAATAATATAAATGCAATATAAAATATAATATATTAATATTAATATTAAAATAAGTTTAATGGTGGGTTAAAAGCCCGTGAGATGCAGTGTTGTTTTATTTAATGATAATATGTTAATTGAGGAGGTATGAAAATGCCAAGTTTTGTAATTACGGAAAAATGCGATGGTTGTAAAGGGAGGGATAAGACCGCCTGCCAGTATATCTGTCCTAACGACCTTATGGTTCTTAACAAAGATGTCATGAAGGCTTATAATCAGGAGCCTGACCAATGCTGGGAGTGTTACAGCTGCGTAAAAATATGTCCACAGTCGGCTATCGAAGTGAGAGCGTATCAGGATTTTGCCCCGCTGGGTTCATCGGTTATTCCGATGCGCGGTTCCGATTCCATAATGTGGACGATAAAATATCGAAACGGAAAGCTTAAAAGGTTTAAATTTCCGATTAGAACAACGCCTGAAGGAGGGATCGACCCTTATCATGGAATGCCCGAAGTAAGCGGGGGAGATTTAAAAAGCGAGCTGTTATGCACCGAGGCAGGAAAGACGCTTGCAGTTCCACAAAAATAGCATAAAATTAATCAAATTTTTAGAAAATTAAAACTAAATTTATAAAATAAGGGGATGATAATTTATGGCTGATCAAAAAGGTTCAATGACAAGCGCCGATGCCTTGGCAAACTATAAGATAGAAGAAATCAATACCGACCTTTTATTAGTGGGCGGCGGTATGGCAGGATGCGGCGCCGCATTCGAAGTAAAAAAATGGGCTCCGAAAGATATGAAAATAACCTTAGTCGAAAAGGCCGCGATAGAAAGGAGCGGGGCGGTTGCAATGGGACTTTCGGCAATCAATACATATCTTGGGGATAATACGCCCGAAGATTATGTAAAAATGGTCGCAAACGACCTTATGGGCATAGTCAGGGAAGACCTTATCTATGATGTAGGCAGGCATGTCGATACCTCCGTTCAACTTTTCGAGAAGTTCGGCCTTCCGATATTTAAAGAAGACGAGGAAGATACCAGGACTATCGAGGAGGGAGCCAGGCCTCTCAGGGCTGGAAAATGGCAGATAATGATTCACGGCGAATCTTACAAGGTTTTGGTTGCCGAGGCGGCAAGAAAAGCCCTTGGGGAGGAAAATATTTACGAAAGGGTTTTTATAACAAGGCTTCTAATGGACGAAAAGCATGAAAACAGGATTGCGGGTGCAATAGGTTTCAGCTTAAGGGATGCAAAGATTTACATATTCAAGGCAAAAGCCGTAATAATGGCGTGCGGCGGCACGGTTAACGTATTCAGGCCAAGGTCTCAGGCCGAGGGTATGGGAAGAACGTGGTATGCCATATGGAATGCCGGTTCTACATATGCCATGGGATATGGAGCCGGAGCGGAAATGACCACGATGGAAAATAGATTTGTTCCTAATAGATTCAAAGACGGCTACGGTCCCGTCGGGGCCTGGTTCACCTTGTTTAAATCCAGGGTTTTAAATGCCCACGGCGAAGACTATATGCAGAAGTGGGGAGACATGCTTAAAGATTACCCACCATACGGGCTTGCCCATGTTCCCGCGACCTGCCTCTGGAACCACACTATGCTCAAAGATTGGCTGGAGGGTAACGGCCCGTTTTATATGAACACTTCAGGGGCGATGAAGCAGCTTTTCGAAACCCTTCCGGAAAAAAGGAAAAAATCGCTGGAGGCCGACGCATGGGAAGATTTTCTTGATATGACGGTTGCCCAGGCGGGACTTTGGGCCGCAATGGATATAGACCCTCAGGAGACAAATTCCGAGGTTATGCCGACAGAGCCGTATTTCCTTGGTTCGCATGCGGGGGCTTGCGGAATGTGGGTTAGCGGTCCGGCCGATATATCGCCTAAAGAATGGCACTGGGGTTATAACCGCATGACAACCGTTAACGGGCTTTTCACGGGCGGGGACGGCGTCGGAGCTTCAGGGCATAAGTTTTCGTCCGGTTCATATACCGAGGGGAGAATAGCCGCAAAAGCCGCCGTCAGGTTTATATTAGACGATTCGGGTTATGCGCCGACGGTTCATACCGACAATAAAACCCTTGCCGAAGAAATTTACGGCCCGATGATTACATTCGAAAAATTCAAGGATTATTCCACCGAGCCGAATGTTAATCCAAACTACATAAAACCAAGGCTTTATCTGTTCAGGTTAAATAAACTCATGGACGAATATGTTGCCGGCACTTCGACGTTTTACAGGACGAGCGAGGCAAGCCTTTTAAGGGGCCTGGACCTTTTAAACAGGCTTAAAGCCGATGCTCCAAAACTTGCGGCAGCCAATTTGCACGAGTTGATGAGGGCATGGGAAAATTACCACAGGTCGGTTGTCGGAGAACTTCATTTAAGGCATGTTTTGTTCGTCTAATTT
>JAMCUF010000003.1 GCA_023381755.1 Deltaproteobacteria bacterium | reverse complement strand
TTAAAGAAATCGTTATACCCGAATGGGAGGAAGCATTCAGGCAATTAAACCTTCATGATTGCATAGACTATATTTACAATCTGACAATCTATAGAACCTACGACGGCTTTTTAAGAGAAAAATCCGTCGTAAACGATAATCTGGCTCTGCGGTTTAAGGATGTTAAATTTACCGAGTCCGACCCTCAGCTTGACCATGCCGGAGATATCGATTATCTCGGATGGGTTGGCGATAAAGCCTTCGGAATACAGATAAAACCGGTAACGGCAAGGGCAAACTTCGGAAATTATTCCATTTCGGGAAGAATGCAAGCAAGCTTCGAAGAATTCGAGAAAAAATTCGGCGGTAAAGTTTTTATTATATTCAGTATTGACGATAAAATTGAAAACGAAGAAGTTTTGCGGGAAATAGAGGCAGAAATTGTGAGATTAAAAACAGGTAGGAAAAAGGTATAGTTATTTATTTCCGTAATCTGCCGATAGAAATTAAATAAATCCATTTTGACCCCCTTAAGAGGGCTCTTTAAAAAAATTGCCGAAGATCTAAAAACAAAAAATTCAATATAATACTTTACCCCCTTTGAATTTAAAAATAATTATGATAAAACTTAATACAGACCGTTAAAAAAAGGGGAATTTATGAAATACGAAGAAACTATAGAAGTTATCTCTGTCAACCCGGCTTTTGATTCCGTTAATGGAAAAACGCTTTATCAGGTTGTTTTCGGGAAATATACCAAGTTAAAAAATAACCTTCAAGGCCAGCTTCCCGGAACGGATGCCGCAACCAATCAACTTATTTTATTTATTCCTAAAAAAAATGAGTGTCAGTATAAGATCGGCTCGAAGTGGCATATCACGGTAAACGATACCGGCTCTGTATCTATAGTAAAAACAAAGAAGGAGGAAAAATGATACTATATAATTACCCAATACATTCTAATAACCAGCCGCCTTCCGCTATAAAAACCGTTGATTACATCCAGCCTATAAGTTTAAGTAATATATATAAGATGCGTAAACAGCATGGCATTATCGACAGCGAAAATTATTTTACCGACTGGGAAATAGAGCAAATAAATGAAAGCTTATCGGATTATGCCAGCGGAAATTATAAAACCGGCGGTATCGACGAACTTCTCAAAGATTTGCGCTCATAAATACCTATGTCATGGATATTTGATTGGTCTCATTCTTTTAAAAAGCAATATGAAAGAAAAGAAAAAAGAATAAAAAATAAAATTGAAGAAAAACTTAAAGAATTGGCAGATTCAATGGATCCCTTGTCTTTAGGGAAGAAAAAGAAAAACCTTGATTTTCATGCTTTAGATTTAACTTACCATGATAGAATGGCTTACGCCATAGATTCAAAAACCAATACTATTAAACCCATAAAGGTTTGTTCTCATAAGGTTGTTTACGGTAAGAACTAACTAATCATATCTTTCCCAGTTATAACTAAAACGCATACAGTTTTTAGGGTAAATAATATGAGACTTTATAAGCGTGGCAGTATCTATTGGTGCTAATTTAGGCTTGACAATAAGCATTATCAATATTCTTGCAAGACTAAAGAAAAGTCTTTATTATTTTTTAAAAACTTTAGTATATAATAATACTATTGGTTAATTTATTTTATTAAGGGGTTTAAAATGTCCGCCGAAAGTATTAGAGAAAACGCCATAAGAAAGGTTATTCAGGAGCTAATTGTTCCTGACTTAAGAGAAATCAAGAATAAAATAGACGTTCTTGAAGAAAGAACAAATTCAGTTAAATTTTTACACAAAATTCTTGACAGTATCGCATAAAATATAGTATAGTTTAAATTAACTAAATTACTACATTATTGAAACAAATTTACTTTCATTATTATGGTATGGGGAAACCAGATGCCATGTTTCGCTTTTTTTTGATAGACAAAGCGATGTAGTAATTAAGTTTCAGTCTGTATCCAAATTATGTCTAAATGACCCTTCTTTTTTGACCTCACCGCTTCCAATTAGAAAAGCAGGTCGGACAACCGTTCAAATATTTAAAATATTTAGTCGTAATATATAAAGAAATAGAAGATAACGCCGGTTTTGTACTTACGGACTATTTTATAATAAAATTAAATAACAGAGGGAAAATTATATGGAAACATTAAAATTAATAGAAAAAAAGATAATTTGCAGTGGAATTATGACGCTCTTTACGAAAAGTTGTAATTGAGAAAATACGTAAATTTTAATAATATAAATCTAAGCTCGCCGCCGCCCGCTTTGGGGTCTTGCCGTCCGATCATAAAAAATTTCGCTCGGTCCAATTAAAAAATATGGACTAATTTATAATTATAATACTCCTTGATAACTAAACACGGTGTTAAGGCGTATAATGATTTGTTCAAATCATAATGGGGGTATAAAAAAAATGTTTAAGAAGAGCAAAAATTACGACTCAAAATTGAAAGCAAAGACAGTATTTGAAGTAGCTAAAGAGGAAACAGCTTTGTCTAATAATGAAACTATTTTTGCCAGTTTAAATCTGGCACAACCTTTAATGCGCGCCATTGCTGACGCGGGTTACACCATATCCACCCCGATTCAAGCGCAAGCGATTCCGCTGGTATTGGCCGGTGGCGATTTGCTGGCAGGCGCTCAGACCGGCACGGGCAAGACTGCCGCTTTTACACTTCCGATATTGCACCTGCTTGCCGAAAAACCAGCTGCAAATTCGCGTCCCGGTCATCCACGCTGTTTGATTCTTACCCCGACGCGTGAACTTGCTGCTCAAGTAGAAGAGTCGGTGCAAAATTACGGCAAATATCTTTCGCTGAAATCCATGGTGATGTTCGGCGGCGTGAGCATCAATTTTCAGATGAGGGCATTGCGCGGGTATCTGGACATACTCGTGGCCACGCCTGGGCGATTACTCGATCACGTCGTCAGGCAAAAAACATTGAATTTGTCCAGCATCGAAATTCTGGTGCTGGACGAAGCGGATCGTATGCTTGACATGGGCTTCATTCGCGACATCAAAAAAATCCTCGCGCTACTGCCCAAGCAACGCCAGAATTTATTATTCTCGGCCACTTTATCCGACGAAATTAAAACCCTTGCAGCTGGACTGTTGCACAACCCCGGCTTCGTGGAAGTGGCGCACCGCAACGCCGTGTCGGAACTGGTGGAGCAAAGGGTACATCTGGTGCCGCAACGCTTCAAGAGCCACCTGATCTCGCATTTAATCAAGTATCACAACTGGAAGCAGGTGCTGGTATTCACCCGCACCAAACATGGCGCTGATAGGCTGGCTAAAAAGCTGATTGCGGATGGCATTTCATCTGCTGCCATACACAGCAACAAGAGCCAACCCGCACGCACCAAGGCATTGGCACAATTCAAGAATGGCTCATTGTTAGTGCTGGTTGCGACAGATATCGCCGCGCGAGGATTAGACATCGATCGGCTGCCGCATGTTGTAAATTTTGAATTGCCGAATGTGCCAAAAGATTACGTGCATCGCATCGGGCGTACCGGACGTGCGGGCAGCAGTGGCGTGGCAATTTCATTAGTAGACAATGGAGAACTTCAGTATCTCAAAGACATTGAACGATTAATTAAACGCGAGATTCCGAAAGTAGCGTTTGACGGCAGCTTTGTGCCGCCGAGCAATCTTTTACCTGTTTAAAAATTTTAATACCTCTTCTCCAGGCATCGGCTTAGCAAGCAAAAATCCCTGAACCATATCGCAGCCTAATTTTCTTAGAAGTTCGAGCTGCTCCCGGGTTTCTACGCCTTCAGCTACCGTTTTTATTCCCAATTTATGTGTAAGTTCGATAATCGTTTCCACTAACGCCAGCTCCTTAGGTCCTTTTGTTACATCCCTTATAAAAGGTATATCTATTTTAAGGATATTGACAGGCAAGTCTTTTAAGTAAAACAAGGATGAGTATCCGGTGCCGAAGTCATCAATTGCAATCTTAAGAGGATTTTTATGCATGCGTTCTTTTCCGCATTTTCTTCTGGCAGTTATTAATTGGTTCAGCACATATTTCGTTTTTTCTATGTCTTCCATGAGGACTCTTTCCGTTATTTCTATTGTTAAGCGATTGTTGCATGACGAAGAGATATCCAATATGTTTTTCATAAAGACAGTTCTTTTAAAGCTTTTTGCCGAGATATTTAAAGATATGTCGGCATCCCATTCTTTTATTTTTTGTAAAACATTTTCTAATGCTAACTCTTCAAAGGATTTTAAATAAATGCTATTCTCGAGATAATCGATAAATACCGCGGGGCTGTAAATTTTGCCTTTTTTGTCTTTCAATCTGGCTAAAGATTCGAAACCGGCAAGAGACAAATCTTGCGTATTAAAATAAGGCTGATAATAAAATACAAAGAGATTTTCTTTTATAGCCTTTTCGACCAGGGTTTCTATCTTGACAAAGTTCCTTGCCTTTTTTTCCATTGCGGGATTGAAAAATTCTATTTCCGCGGACCCTTCTTTTTTTGCATTCGAAAGTGCTGTGCTTGCGTGCCCATAAAGGGTTTGGAAATCAATTCCGTCATCGGGAAATACTGTTACGCCGGCATTTATAGAGACTGAAATATTTTTTCTTTCAATTTCCGCAGGTTTATCAAAAATGCCGGATAATTTATCTTTTATGGCGAAAGTATCTTCTTTTTTCTTAATTGTTTGTAAAAATATGCCGAATTCGTCGCCGCCTATTTTAGCAACTATATCGTCATCCCTGAAGCGTTCCTTCAAAAGCCGGCCAACCCTTTTAAGAACGTCGTCTCCTGCGGTAAGCCCATAAACCTGGTTTATGTAAGTTAGATTATGAATATCGGCTATAATTAACATATATGTTTTATTTGTATTTTTAAGAATTTCAGAGACTTTAAAAGAAAAGCCGTTAAAGTTTAAAAGACCGGTCAGGATATCATAAAATTTTGCCTTTTCAATCTTCGATGTAAGTTCCATTTTTTCCGTTATATTCCTTCCAACACTCACAAATCCTTTTGCGGCGCTCGAAAGCTCGACAGGAATAATCTTATTTTGCAGATAAAATACTTCCCCGTTTTTCTTTCTGTTTGCAAATATGCCCGAGAAAACTTTGCCGGATAGCATTGCTTTACGGAGTTTTCTGTAAATATATTTATCCTGGTAACCGGATTTAAAAATTCTTGCATTGCTGCCGATAAGCTCTTCTATCGAATAACCGCTCATATCGCAAACGGCATTATTGGCAAAGATAACATTCGCGTTTTCATCCGTTACCATCAACCATTCATCGGAATTTTTTAGCGCTTCGCTTATTATAATGCTTTGTCTTATTTCGCTTAATTTATCGATGATAAAACTTAGATCTTTTTGCAATTTTTCAAGTATTTCCATGTTTTCTTCTTCGAAAAAGTGCGGTTCAAGGGAGTATAGATTCAAAACAAAAGCAGTTTTTCCGTCTTTTTCCACAGGTATAGCGCAGGAGGAAAGATATCCTCTTTTTAACCGTTCATTCTTCCAGGGAGCGCTGTCCTGGTTTGCCCTTGAATCTTGATTTATCGCTATTTTACCTTCCCTTAGCGCAGCTGCCGCAGGATCCATTCCTTCCGGAACAGACGGGTCTAAAGATATTTTTATTTTAGACAGATATTCATCCTCAAAACCGCGGGAACATACAGGTTTTATAGTTTTACCATTTTTGTCGGGCTCGCCAATCCACACAAACCTCAGGTCCATATTGTCCAGCAAGATTCCACATAGCTTATCAAAAAGTTCTTCTTCAAAAGCAGGTGTTTTTATGAGGGTATTTACTTCTCCTATAATTGCGTAAAGATTTTCCAGTCTTTTTCTTTTTGTGATATCAACGAAAATTACCAATCCGGAATGCTGTCCGTCGAAAAAAATAGTACTTGAAAATACAAGAGCCCAAAATGTCCCGCCGTCTTTTTTATTAAATTTTATTTCGTTATTAACTAATTCAAAATATTCCCCGTTAAGCCTTCTTTGGAGCATCTCTTTGACTTTCTTTTGTTCATCGGGATTAGCGACAAATTCCTCAATACCCATATTTTTTAACTCTCCTAAGGAGTATCCGGTTAGCCGGATGGCAAAATTGTTCGCATAAACTGTTCTTTCCCGACAGATAAAAACCGCTATCGATGGAGCGGTAAGTATCGCCTTGGCAATGTCTTTATTTTGGAGGGCCTTAAACATATTATCGAGACGGGCCGACAAGCCGATAAGGGGTTCGATATCCCCTTCACCGGCTGTTTCAAGGCCGTCATTGCCGAAAATCTTTTTAACCTCATCATCAAGTTCAAAAAATTTATATTTTATTTTATCCAATAATGCCGGATGAACCATAAAAATATGACTTATCGACAAAGGAACTTCCTCTAAAACTTCAATGCCGTCCTTCTCCTCGATGTCTTCGAAAGTGTTTTTGTAGATTATTCCCATATCCGAAATACCCTCCTTTACTTTTCTAAAAGTTTCAAGGAAACCGCCGGTATAATCGATTTGGATATTCTGAAATTCGTCGTGAACATGCAAAAGCCCGAGAAGGGAATGCTTAAGGATGGGCGCGGAAACCTTTATAACTTCTTTGCCCTTTTTTATGGCCCCGCTCCTTCCTATCAGCAGAATAATGTCTTTTTGTCCTTTAAATTTTGCCAGAGGCTTGTATCCTTTTTGGTGCAGCAAAGGTGAAACGACAGGATTTGCGTAAACTAAGTGATATTCTTCTTTTTCTAATTTTTTTTCTTCTTCCTTTAAATCCTTAAAAGGCAGAAACGTAAATTCCAAATTGAATTTTTTGCTTAAAACCTCGGAAAAGATTTTCCATCCTTTTATGCCTTTTTGTGTATCGTGGGGACACACGGCTAACCGAAAGTTCATTGCGTTCACCTTGTAAAATAATTTTAATAAACTTTTTAGTTATGAATTACCAAGTAATTGATATATCATAATGTACTGATATTGTCAATACCACGCGCCTATTCGTGCATCCACCCCGGAAGAAATTGCCGAATTGCAAGGATTTATTGCAAGGATTCGGTAAAAAGCCGTAAAGGTTAAAAATTAAATACAATAAGGACAATAAGGGGTTTTTTAAATTTATGCCTTGGCATATTATTATTCCGGCAACTTGGCAACCGGCGAGTTCAAATTAAAAATACTTGAGATATATGTGCAAATAATACATAATTATATACATATGCGGCAATGGGCGGCGGAAGGGCGTGGGTCAATATTACAGATAAAAACGGGTAAATTATCCTTTACACATGGCAATAAGTAAACATGAAAATAAGGGCATAAACATGAAAATAAGGGTAGATTTAAGCAGTTCGGCCAAAGATAGCAGTTACGATATTTTAGTAGGTTCAGGGATTATCAATGCAAAAGCCGGCGATGAAATTATAGGTGCCTTGAAATCGGCAGGCTTAAAAGACCGCGCATTCGTTATAACCTGCGCAACGGTTTCCGGTTTATACGGACAACTTATTACAGGTTTTTTGAAAAATGCGGGTATTAAACCGGTAATTTTTACCCTGCCGGATGGCGAAGCTGCAAAGAGTCTTGAATACCTTTCCCGTATTTACGATGAATTAATTGAGAGCAGGATTGAAAGGTCTGATTTTATAATAGCCTTCGGCGGCGGCGTTATAGGGGATCTGGCAGGGTTTGCAGCCGCTACCTATTTAAGGGGCATAAATTTTATACAAATCCCAACTACGCTTCTTGCCGATGTGGATTCAAGCGTTGGAGGAAAAACAGGCATAAACCGCCCGGAAGGGAAAAATTTGGTCGGAGCATTTTATCAGCCCAGGGCTGTTTTAATAGATGTGGATTTGCTTGAAAGCCTTGGCGTCAGAGAGCTCGTCAATGGGTTTGCAGAGGTTATTAAATATGGCGCGATACTTGATAGCGAACTTTTTTTATATCTTGAAAATAATTATAAGAAGGTCCTTTCTTATGACAAAGACAGTCTTATGCATATTATTGAAAGGTCGTGCAGTATTAAGGCGGATGTGGTAAAAAATGACGAGGAAGAGGCCGGATTCCGTTCGGCGCTTAATTTTGGCCATAGCCTTGGACACGCTATCGAAACATTATATAATTATGAGGATATAAAACATGGAGAGGCAATGGCAATCGGAATGGTTTTTGCTTCGATGGTTTCTGAAGATTTGGGTTTTTGTGCAGGCGAAACCGTAAATAGAATTAAAACGCTTATTAAAAATTCGGGTCTTCCCGTTAAAATTCCAAATTTTGACCCCTTAAAGTACATTAACGCAATGAAACTCGATAAAAAAGTGAATAACAGGCTAATTAAATGCGTTCTCGTAAAAGATATCGGCAGCTTTATTTTTAAGGAACTTGACTTTGAATATTTAGGCGAATTTTTAAAGAAGCTTATGCTTACAAATTAAATATTAGATAATAAATATTTTGAATAAATTAAAGGGGATGTCAAATTAAGAAGATTTTGGTGTGTAGGCAGCGGCGAACCGGGGAACTGAAAGCGCGATAATGGCAATACAATAATGGCAATACAAATTAATGAATTGGAAAGAGAAATTGACTCGTATATTTCATACCTCAAAGTAGAAAAGGGGCTAAGCCCCAATACTGTTTCGTCATATCATCTGGATTTGATGAAGTTCCATAAGTATGCCGCAGAAAAGGGTATAGATTTTAAAATTGTATCCCCTTTATTTTTTCAGGATTTCTTGGGGTATTTGGCGGAAAATAATTTAAGCGGGAAAACGAGGGCTAGATTTTATTCTTCCGTCAGGGGGTTTTATAGGTTTTTGTATAAAAATAAGAAAATCGCCGAATTTTTTTTTAGGGATATAGAATATCCCTTTGTTGCCAAAAAATTGCCCGGGTTTCTCACTAAGGATGAGGTTAAGCGGATTTTAAACGTTAATTTTAAAAATGATAAAAGTGGTGGGAATAAAACAAAGGGAGGTCCGAATTTTGAAAATGCAAGGAATAAAACGATTCTGGAGCTTTTATATTCAAGCGGTTTAAGGATTTCCGAGTTAGCGGGGATAAAACTCGAAAATTTTAATCTGGATATGAATTTTATAAGGGTGCGCGGTAAGGGTTCTAAAGAGAGAATCGTTCCGTTCGGGATTCCCTTTAAAGAGGTTTTAAAAAGCTATTTGCCGTTAAGGCGGCAATATGAAAAATCAGGCAAAAGTTATTTATTTATCACCAAAAAAGGGCTTCCGTTTACAAGGCAGGGGCTATGGAAGATTGTCAAAAAAGCGGCGTTCTTGGCAAACATGGATAAAAATATTACCCCCCATATGTTAAGGCATACATTTGCCACACACCTCCTTGAAGGCGGGGCGGATTTACGGTCTATTCAGCAGATGCTGGGTCACTCAAGCATATCCACAACGGAAATTTACACCCATACGGACATATCCTATTTAAAAACGCAGCATTCCAAGTTTCATCCAAGAAATAATAACTAAGGGGGTTAAGGCTTGACGCCAAAAGACTTAAAAGAAAAAATTGCACTGGAGTACAGATCCTTGAAGGACGACCTGCTTAATTTTTCCTCTTTTCATACAACAAAAAAAATATCTCTTCTCTTCGACTCCCTCGTTATGGGCGCATTCTCCGGTATCAAAACACAAAGCGATTTTTGCCTTATAGCCGGCGGCAGTTATTCCAACCTCGAACTATGTCCTTATTCCGATGTCGATATTATGGTAATTACGCGGGACGGGCTTTATCAGGATGATATAGCCAAAAGGCTTAAGGATTTTTTCTATCTCTTTTGGGACGCATCCGTAGATTTAGCTCAAAGCGTTAGAACCGTTAAAGAAGCAATAGGTTTAATGAGAGCCGATTTCAATACATACACATCGTTTATAAACGCCAGGTATATAACAGGAAACAAGGAATTATACGACGGGTTTAAAAATGAGTTTAAAAAGATAGAGGCAAAGTCTGTCTTTTTGGTTGAACTTATGAAGAGTCTAAGGAGGAGAAGATTAATCAATGTTATGGTTGACAATGATATATTCCTTCTTGAGCCCGATGTCAAAGAGGGGATTGGGGGCTTAAGAGATTACTCGTTTTGCGAGTGGGTTTATTATATCGCAAAAAAACCTTTTGCCCCCCTTAATTTTTTACACAATAACCCAAATATAATAAGCTATGGAAGTGAGATTTTATCCAATGGCAACGGAATTCCGGGTAATAATAAGGATGGGAATAAGGATTGGAACGGCAATGCGCATGGCAGCGGGGACGGGGAAGATGTAATAAAAAAGACATTAAAACTTATGCAATTAGACAGTTCTTTAAATGCCAAAGATATTATAAATCTTTATAACGGCAAAGAATTTATATTAAAGGTTAGGGTTATGATGCATTTAATAGCTCAAAAAAAGGTGGACAGGCTTACATTCGATATTCAAGAAAAACTCTCCCAAGTCTTTTATTATAAAGATGGCAAATTTTTAAATAAGATTGAATATTTTATGCATGATTATTATATTAATGCCAAGAATATACATATTATTTCAAGACTTGTGATAAATTTTTTGATAAAACCCGTTATTTTAGTTCAAAAGTCAAGGCGGCTTTATAATTTAAATCTTGAAAAGGGCGTCAATCTTGGCGATAATTTATATTTTGAAAATGGTTTAATTTGCATAAAAAGCAGGAAAATGTTTTTAACGGATGCCAAAAATATTTTCAGGCTATTGGACGCTTATCAGGCAACAGGTGAAAGACTTGATATCGAATCGGTAAATCTGTTGAAAATAGCCTGTTCCATCCATAAAAAGTCAATAAAAAATGACGACTACGCAAAGGGTTTTTTTATTAATCTTCTTAAAAAAAGAAAAAGGGTTTATCAAACCTTGCTGCTCATGCACGAAACAAAAATTTTAAGCGCATTAATCCCCGAATTTGAAAATATCGATTCGCTTTCGACGAATGACGTCTATCATGTCTATACCGTTGATGCGCACTCCCTTAACGGAATCCGTTATCTCGAAGATATGGTGAATTTAAGAATTAATAAAGATTTAAAGGAGATATTTGAGCATTTAAATGGCGATGATTTACTTATTTTAAATTTCTCGCTCCTTCTTCACGACATTGGAAAGGGGTATTCTGCCCATCATGAACATGTAGGCTCTAAGATTGCCGTAAAGGTGGCAAAAAGACTGGGTTTTGACGAAAAATCGCAAAATTATGTATGTTTTTTAGTATTAAATCACTTTTTACTCCCATTGACATCCGAAAGAAGGGACATACACGACCCTGCAACAATTAAATCCATTTCATATACCGTTAAAGACGCAAGGCATTTACAATTTTTGTTTATAATCAGCTTCTGCGATTCTATGGCTGTTTCTAAAACAAGGTTTAATTTATGGAGAAAGATGCTTTTAGTGGAACTATATGATAGGACTTTAATGTTTTTAAAGAACTCCGAGGAATATTTCAGGGATGATTTATATTATATAAACAGGGCATATGAATATGTATTAAAATTCACCGGAAAGAAAGGTTATAATTTCCTTAAAGGCATAGGTGCGGCTGATCTAAAGAGCTTTATTTTTGATTATATCGGTCAATTTTATTCGGCTAGCAGGTATTTAATGAGGGAAAGCCCGGAAGATATACTTCTTCATTTAAAATTATTCTCTAAAATAACCGGCAGGCATAGATTTAATTTTGTGGCAAAAGCGCATGTCGAGGAGGATTATTATGAAATAGTTATTTGCGGAGAAGATAAAAAGACCATTTTTTCGGATATAACCGGCGTGCTTTCCTATTTTGACTTTAATATAATGAGTGCGGATATTAGCACAAGGAAGGATGGAAAATTTATAGACACTTTTTTTGTAAACCATATTTATAAAAAGGTTGATGGAAAAATAGATTGGCATAAATTCAGAAATACCTTTTTTAATGTTTTTAACGGCAAGGAATTGTTGCGCGATATGTTTAAAAAAAAGAGGCAAAATGAAAGGTTGTTTAAAAAGAGCGCCCCCCATGTTTCAAATTCGGTCGAGATTTATAATAATCTGAGCGACGAATTTACCGTAATAGAAATTCAGGCATTGGACAGAAAGGGTTTATTATATGACATTGGAATGATTTTTAACAGGCTTGATATAAATATTTTTGCTTCGAAGATAACGACCCAGGGAAATAAGGCTTTTGATACCTTTTATGTTAAAGATAACGGGGGACATAAGATTAAAGGTTTATCAAATATTAGGAAGATTAAGGAAACGGTCATCGAGGAGTTATAAAGTTTTTCATTCCCAAATTCCAATTTGGGTTATTTATTTTCCTTGACTGATGTGGTTATTATATGTTAAAAATTATACGTTATGGCAATAGAAATAGAACCGAAAACAAAAACATTTGCCGAGATTTATGAGTCTCAAGGTTATTACAAGGAGGCTATTTACATTTATATAGAACTCTTAAAGGAAAATCCTCTCGATAATAGCCTGATAAATAGCATTAAAAGACTGCAGTCCCTGATCAGCGAGGAAAATGCCGCCAAAAAAAGGGCGGCCGAGCTTCAAATATCTGCCCTCGGTAATTTTCTGCAAAAGGTTTATGCTTATAGGGTAAGCCGGTTAAATTAACATCTCTACATATACTTCACATTTTCATGTTTAATATACAGGATTTAATTTTATCTATAAATCATAAAAAAGCAACCGGTTTTTTAATTAAAAATATTCACAATATTTTTTATATGACTCATTATTCGGGAGAGGGTTATGTTTATGTATCCGCCGCAGATAGAGAAATAAATCTGTATGTGGACGATAGATATGCCCAGCGTGCGAAAAGAGAAGTTTATAAAGGAGGGGGCAAAGGCAAAGATTTTAATATAAATATAATCGGCGTTAAAGAAGCATGCAAAGATATCGCAGCCGATATAACTGAAAAATTCATCAATAGCGGTAGCAATAATAATAACGGTAATAAACATAAACTTGCAGTACTTTTTGAGTCCGCTTATTTTTCCTATGAGGAATTTTTGAGTTTTAAAAAGGCTTTTAAACATTCGGTTAGATTCATTCCATCTCATAATATTTTATTAAAAATTCGTTCCCTAAAGGATAAAAACGAGCTATATTCCATAAAAAAAGCTGTTTCCATAGCCGAGGATTCATTTTTAAATTCATTGAGGATGGTGTTAGATTCCGAATTAAAATTAAATGAGCAGGATATTGCTTCGGAATATAAAAGGGGCTTACTGAATAATAATTCAAAGGAGTCTTTTGAAACGATAGTGCTATCTGGTGAAAACGCAAGCATGCCCCACGGAGTGCCCTCCGGTAAACCTATGGATAAAAACGGCGCTTTGTTATACGATTTTGGGGCGGAATGGAACCGGTATAAGAGCGATGAAACGGTAACACTGCATTTTGGCAGGCCGGACAAAAAATTTTCCGATGTTTATGATACGGTCTATTCGGCGCAGCAATTGGCTATTTCAAAAATAAAGCCCGGGGTTAAATTTAAAGACTTGGATAAAACTGCAAGGGATTATATAGAAAAAAGGGGCTATGGCAAGTATTTTACCCATTCCTTGGGGCATGGAGTAGGGCTTGATATACATGAATATCCTTATGTCTATAATAAAAATGCGGATACTGTTAAAGAAGGTATGGTTTTTACCGTCGAACCCGGGGTTTACCTGGAAGGGGAGTTTGGCATAAGAATCGAGGATATGTGTTATGTCGAAAGAGATGGGGCGCAAATTATCACAAATATAAATAAAAAAAGTTTTTATATTAAAGATATATTGCAATAAATTTAATAAAACTGTTTAATGATATACTAATAAAATTAAAGGTTATTTTTATTTTAAATCATCTAACATTATGCGTTTTTAACATTTACATTTATAATTAATCACGTATAATTTATATATGTATTTATTTAATTAACTTATTTGCCGGGCGGCATGGTTTGTAGTAGCCTTTAGGCTGCCCGCTCCCCGTCCGTGGTGTGCGCGGGGCGGGGGTAGTTCATTTCTTTAGAGGGTATTGTCAATGTATTATTACACAACGGATTTTAAAAAAGGATTGAAAATAGAGATAGACAAAGAGCCTTTTGAGATTGTTGACTTTCAGCATGTAAAACCCGGGAAGGGCGGGGCTTTCGTGAGAGCAAAACTTAAAAACTTAATCAATGGGAGGGTGATAGACAGGACGTTTAGATCGGGTGAAAAGGTCGGAACGCCCGATCTGGAAGAAAAAAGTATGCAGTACCTTTACTTCGAAGGCAGTGATTATGTTTTTATGGATAACGAAACATATGACCATGTCCGCATAGACAAAGAGGCGGTTTACGATAGCGCCGGCTTTTTGCTCGATAATATTCAGGTCAATGTTCTTTATTATAATAAAATGCCTATTAACATCGAGGTGCCTAACTTCATTGAAGCTAAAATAGTCAAAACGGAGCCGGGATTAAGGGGAGATACGGTTTCGGGGGCTACAAAGCCGGCTATTCTCGAGACAAATCTTGTAATAAATGTGCCGCTATTTTTAAATGAAGGAGATATAATTAAGATCGATACAAGAACAAAGTCGTATATAGAAAGAGTTGCTTCAAAATAATGAACGATAAAATAATGACGGGTCCTAAATAAATGAATATAAATGATATAAAAGATTTGGTAAAGTTCATTAAATCAAATAAAATTAAGGAATTTTATTATAAAAAAGGCGACGAAGAAGTTTCGGTCAAGTTAAGTTATGAAGAACGGGCAGCGCGTGATTTTAAATACAGAGTTTGCGAAAAAAAGGGGTATCCGGCGCAAATTGAAGGTATTGAACAGGCAAGATTGGCCAAGCTTTCCGCAGAAAGGGCACAAACCGTAGAGCCTGAATTAACCTACTCAAAAAAAGGGGCTTTAAAGGAAATATTGTCGCCGTTCGTGGGGTCTTTTTTCAGATCTCAGGCTCCGGATAAACCGCCATTTGTCGAGGTAGATTCCGTTGTGGAAAAAAATAGCCCCATTTGTATTGTAGAAGCTATGAAGATAATGAACGAGATTGAGGTAGATATAAAATGCCGTATTATTTCCATTCTTGTTGAAAATGGGCAATTGGTGGAATACGGACAGCCCTTATTTCTTGTGGAGCCCCTATAAAAATATATGTTTAGAAAGATTTTAATAGCCAATAGAGGCGAGATAGCGGTCAGGATTATAAGGGCGTGCAAGGAATTGGGCATTAAGACTGTTGCTGTATATTCCACCGTCGATAAAGACAGCCTTCATGTGAGGTATGCGGATGAAAGCATATGCATCGGCCCGCCGCAAACGGCAAAAAGCTACTTAAATATTTCTTCCATAATATCCGCTGCAGAAATAACGGATAGCGAAGCCATTCATCCGGGGTACGGTTTTTTGTCCGAAAATGCTAATTTTGCGGAAATTTGTGAAAATTGCGGTATAAAGTTTATAGGGCCTACGTCCTCAAATATGAACCTGCTGGGAAACAAAAGGAATGCGAGAAAGCTTGTTAAAAATTTGGGCATTCCCGTATTGCCCGGAAGCGACGATATAGGAGATAATGAAGAGGATATAAAAAGGGCGGCGAGAGAAATAGGTTATCCCTTAATACTTAAAGCCTCTATGGGCGGCGGCGGAAGGGGGATAAAAATGGTTTTGACGCCCGCCCATTTATCCCAGGCTTATCATCAGGCGAGGCAGGAGGCGCAGTCTTTTTTTGGGGATAAAGATATTTATTTAGAGAAATATTGTGACAATCCAAGGCATGTCGAGTTTCAAGTTCTTGCCGACAGATATGGTAACGCCGTATGTCTCGGGGAAAGGGACTGCTCCATCCAAAGAAGGCATCAAAAGATTATAGAAGAGGCGCCGTCTATTGCCGTCCGGTCCGCCGTAAGAAAGAAAATGGGAGAGTCCATATTAAATGTCGTTAAAGAGGTAAATTATGTAAATGCGGCTACATTTGAGTTTCTTCTGGACGGTAACGGCGAATTTTATTTTATGGAAGTAAACACGAGAGTCCAGGTTGAACATCCGGTTACCGAATTTGTCACAAATACGGATATTATTAAAGAACAGATTAGGATTGCAAACGGAGATAAACTTAAAATAAAGCAAGAAGACGTAAAAATTAAGGGTTGCAGTATCGAGCTAAGAATAAATGCCGAAAATCCTGTAAATTTTCAACCCTCCCCCGGATTGATCACATTTTACAATAAACCAGGCGGATTAAATGTTAGGGTTGATGATTTCGCCTATTGCGGTTACAGCGTCCAACCCTTTTACGATTCTTTGATTGCCAAGTTGATAGTGTATGATACTACCAGATTGAGTGCGATAAATAAGGCTAAAAATGCCCTGAACGAGTTTCAGATCGAAGGTATAGACACAAATATTCCATTCCTTAAAAGGGTGCTGAACGATAGCGATTATATTTCCGGCAAGGTTGATATAGGGTATGTTCAAAGGTTCGTTGACAGATAAAGGCGTTAAATTTTTCTTTGAGTTTTTATAACTATATTGTTATATTGTATCCTTATATAAAATATAAAAATGATCAGATAAATATAAATAAAAAAAAGGGGGAGATATGGATTTTCCGAAAAATTTAAAATACAATACCGAACATATCTGGGTGAAAGTGAATAAAGATAACGCGCTTATAGGGGTTACCGATTATGCGCAGGATCAGCTTGGCGATATAATTTATGTTGACCTGCCTGAAGCCGGCTATGAACTTGAGCAAGACGAGTCTTTCGGGACTATTGAATCGGCTAAATCGGTTTCAGAGCTATATGCTCCGGTGAGTGGACATGTGATTCGGGTAAACGAATCCTTAAAAGATGAACCTGAGCTTGTAAATGAAGAGCCCTATGACTCAGGCTGGCTGCTTGAGGTCAAACTTACGAACGAAAACGATTTAAATGACCTTATGGATAATCATGATTACGAAGAATATTTGAAAAACGACAGATAATAACGAAGATAAATAATGAATGGTTATTCAGACGGTTGTTTTAATCTGATAATTTCAGGCGGTTGTTCGGGCGGCTTCAATATGTCCGCTGATTTATCTTTATTGAATCAATGTAGAACATCCGGGGATTTTTCAACTCGCCCCACTTTAAGGCTTTATTATTTTTCTCCGCCGGCCCTTTCTTTGGGATTTTTTCAGAAAAAAAAGGATGCAGGTGAGAGTGTTATCTTAAAGGCAAGAAGCAAGCATTACGATGTTGTCAGAAGGCCAACGGGGGGTAGGGCGGTATTGCATAAGGACGAGATAACTTATTCTATAGTGTCGTCCTATAAGGGGGGTGTTTTTGCGGGAAAACTTTTAGAAACTTATAAAAAGGCGGGCAAATTCTTACACCTGTTTTTTACCAATTTAGGCTTAAACCCCGATGACGGGCTTTATCATACCGAAGGCAAAAAAATTAATGGCAAGGATAAGGATGCGGATGCAAAGAATGGTTTTAATTGTTTTCTGAAAGTCCATTCATACGAGATAACGTTTGGAGGGAAAAAGATTTGCGGCAATTCGCAAAGACGAAACGAAACGGCATTTTTGCAGCACGGCTCAATTTACATTAACTATAACCCGCTTGAGCACGTCGACCTGTTCGAAAACGGCAATCCTCATGCCGGATACTTCGATAATATAACCGGCATTAAACAGGAGTTAGATAAGGCAGGGCTTTCCTTTGATTTAAGCTTTGGCAGTCTTTCTAAAGTTCTTGCAAAATCATTTCAAGATGCCTATAATCTTAAACCGTTAATTATGTCTTTGGCGGAAAATTAGGACTGTTAAAATTGTTTATAGTTTGTTTCTTTTTATGATATACTATAAGCTCTTATTTATTGCATTGCAAGTTATAGTTTAATCTTTTATTCCTATAAGCGGGCATAGCTCAGCTGGTAGAGTACAAGCTTCCCAAGCTTGGTGTCGCGGGTTCGAACCCCGTTGCCCGCTCCATTCAAAACCGCAGTAAATAAGGCATTTAGGGCAATATCCCGCATTGACATAATTTCTAAATTCTGATAAAACTAATGCAATTTTAACGAATTTTAGATACAATTTCGGATACATTTTTAGGTATGAATATTTATAAACGCGGGCAGGTTTACTGGTGCAAATTCAGTATAGACAATAAACTTTATTAAGAAATTATGTCAAGATAGAATATTGCTTAAAATGCCTTAAATACTGTGTTTTTGAGTGGTGCGCCCAGAGGGATTCGAACCCCCGGCCTGCAGATTCGTAGTCTGACGCTCTATCCAGCTGAGCTATGGGCGCATGGCTTTAGGAAATCATCAGGTAAGTATGCTTTGCTTATTATATATTGCAATAACGGTTATTGCAAATAAATTAGAACAATAAATTATAAAAATGACCTTCAAAACCGTTTTTATAAAGTTTTAATTAACATTGCCGAGAAGTCCCCCATATTCTTTTGCTGAAAAAGACATGCTTTTTCAAAACACGCAAAAGAATATATGTAGGGCGAGGTAGTTCACTTTCAGTAAGTTATTCTTTTCTAATTTCATTTAATTATTAATTTATTTATTTTTTTCCTATTAGCATAATTTTATCTCCCTGTTTAATAACAAAAGATTTATCGGGGTTGATTAGCATATTGTCTTTCCTTTTTACACCCACCGCAAGTTCGTCGGTTTTTTCTTTAAAATATTTTACGACATCATAAAACTCTTTGCCTTCCATATTTTTGGGCGTATCTTTTTCTATTAGCCCCTCCTTAAAACTTTCGTCCAGAAGCTGGTTAAAAAATTTAGACGCTCCTTTAAATTTGACGGACTTTACAAGCACTTTACTCGAAAAAGAGCCGGAAGAAAATACCTCGTTAATTCCAATTTCTTTCAAGGCCTTTTCGATTTCCTTTTTAAAAATCAGAGCAATTATATATGTATTTTTATAATTCATTCTGACGTTAACCCCTGCTATTAAAGAATTTGAATCGTCTTCATCTGAAATAATGCAGAGTTTAGCCCTGTCTATATTCGCTTTGGATATAACACGTTCATCCGTAACGCGACCTTTAATAAAGACTAAATTGGCGCTATCTTCCGGAGCCTTATCGATATCGGCGACAAGGGTTATGTTTTCCTTTTCTTCTAAAATATCCTTCAAAGAAGATTTAATTAGATTGCTGTATCCCAATATTACAATATGGTCATTAAAAAAGTGACTCTCCATAGTTCCAAATATCCTCCCTAATTTAAAATCGAACATAATAGACGATATCGTGGCCAGAAATAAGCCTAAAATACCTATGCCGACAATCATAAGCCCCATGGCGATAACCCTGCCTATATTATTTGCAGGGGTAACATCGCCGTAACCTACCGTTGTAGCGGTAGTTACTGCCCAGTAAAAAGCCTTGAAAAAAGATATTTTTTCGTAATAACTGAATAAATAGGAAAAAATCAAAAGAATTAGGACGAGAATAAAAAAAATTCTAAAGAGGTCGGATTTATGTCTAGATGTTATTATATTAAGCTTACGAAAGAAAATTAAAAGCGTGTTAAACATTTTCTATGCGAATATCTTTACTTCTTTAAACGGGTCTGCGCTGCTGGAATAGCCTTTCCTCTCCCAGTATCCCCAATCTTCCTTTATTTATTTGAAAGGTTACCCTTCTTACCCATTTTGCGATTTTATAAGCATATTTTGAGGACGCCGCCAGCCTGACAGGAAAGCCGTTTTCCCTCCTCAATATTTTAGGCATTTTACCCATATATTTTACAGCAAAAATAGAATTTTTAAAACTAAAATCTTTTATGGACAAATTTAGGAAGAAAAGGCATCTTGTTTTATCTGCCCTAATAATATATAATGTAAAACCTATTTAAGTAATGTTGCTTTTATCTAAAAAATTTTTTTATAGTTTGTCCGCTGCTTTTTGCCCCCGTAGCTCAGAAGGATAGAGCAGAGGTTTCCTAAACCTTTGGTCATCGGTTCGATTCCGGTCGGGGGCACCAGTATTAAACTTTCAGGAATTTTGCCGATTGATTATTTTCATTTTATTTTGTAGTATAACAATAAGGATAATAACCTTATATACTCCGTTTTGAAAAAAGCAAAAGACAAAATAGCTTGCGAGGTTACAAAAATGGACCATATATGGGACTATGAGGAAATTAAACGAATTACAAAATCTAAAAAACCTGATTTTGTAAGGACGGGTTTGTATCCTTTTGATAAAAAAGGCATAGAAATGGAAGCGCCACTCAAGCTATTATTTTAAATTATTTTTTTAATATAATTTAATATAATTTAATATAATGAGTTAAAAATAGCAGTTATTATGACATTGTTTAATCTTGTTTCGGAAAACAGTCCTACCGGAGATCAGCCAAAAGCAATAGATTCGTTAGTTAAAGGGATAAAGGGTAAAAACTTTAAGTACCAGACACTTTTGGGGGTTACAGGCTCAGGAAAGACGTTTACGATGGCTCAGGTCATAAAGGAACTTGAAAGGCCGGCTTTGATAATTGCGCCCAATAAGACCCTGGCAGGGCAGCTTTATTCCGAGTTTAAAACATTATTTCCCGAAAATGCGGTAGAATTTTTTATAAGTTATTACGACTATTACCAGCCGGAGGCTTACGTTCCTTCGAAAGACCTTTATATAGAGAAGGATTCCGCCATAAACGACCAGATTGATAAGATGAAACATTCGGCAACGCGTTCTATTCTTTCAAGAAGGGATGTTATCGTTATCGCATCCGTTTCCTGCATATACGGGCTTGGTTCCCCCCAAAGCTATGCCAACATGCTTCTTGCACTAAAAAAGGGGGATGAGGCCAATTTTAGCGGCATTTTGGACAAGCTGACCGAGATAAGATATGAGAGAAACGATGTAGATTTTCACCGAGGCGTATTCAGGGTTAGGGGAGATATTGTTGATATTTTTCCGGCTTATGAAGAAGAAATTGCTATAAGAATAGAGTTTTTTGGAAACAGGATTTCCATGATAGCAGAGATTGACCCGCTAAGAGGCGCCGTTATAAGGAGGCTTTCAAGAGTGGCGATTTATCCTGCATCACACTACGTTGCGGACGGGGTTATCTTACAAAGCGCCGTTAAATCTATTAAGGAAGAGCTGAAAGAAAGATTGATAGAACTTAAATCCGTGGGTAAACTCGTCGAAGCGCAAAGGCTTGAACAGCGTACCATGTACGATTTGGAGATGATTCAAGAAATGGGCTATTGCTCCGGTATCGAAAATTATTCAAGGCACTTAACGGGCAGAAAAAAGGGCGAGCCGCCCCCGACCCTGCTCGATTATTTCCCCAGGGATTTTATTATTATGATTGACGAGTCCCATGTCAGCATCCCTCAAATCAGGGGTATGTATAACGGCGATATTTCCAGAAAATCAACCCTTGTGGAATATGGATTCAGGCTCCCCTGTGCCCTTGACAACAGGCCTCTAAATTTTGACGAGTTTTCGTCTCATATAAATAATCTTGTATTTGTTTCGGCAACGCCGGCGGATTATGAATTAGAAATCAGTTCGCAAATTGTAGAGCAGATCATTCGACCGACGGGACTTATTGACCCCAAAGTTGAAGTGAAACCGGAAACTAATCAGGTAGATGATATTATTTCGGAAATTAAAAAAACGGTTAAGGAGGGAGGCAGGGTTCTGGTAACGACCTTAACAAAAAGAATGTCTGAGGATTTGACCGATTTTTTAATAGATAGCGGGGTCAAAGCAAGGTATTTGCATTCCGATATAGATTCATTGGAAAGGTTCAAGATTGTAAGGGAGTTGAGGCTGGGTGAGTTCGATGTTTTAGTCGGCATAAACCTTTTAAGGGAGGGATTAGACCTTCCGGAGGTTGAGCTTATAGGGATATTGGATGCCGATAAGGAAGGGTTTTTGCGTTCAAAAACGTCTTTAATTCAGACAATAGGGAGGGCTGCAAGAAATATTAATGGCAGGGTTATTTTATACGGCGATAAGATGACGGGTTCGATGCAGCATGCCATATTGGAAACGGAAAGAAGAAGGGAGATACAAGAAAAATACAATAAAAAAAATAATATAACCCCTAAGTCCATACAAAAAAATATATCGGAGCTTTTAACCACTATATTTGAGCGGGATTATATCGATTTATCGGGAGGATTAAGCGGAGAAGAACCTTTAATAGACCCGAAAGAGGCTGAAAAAAGGATCAAGAATCTTTCTAAAAAAATGAAAAAGGCTGCCAGGGCGTTAAATTTTGAAGAAGCGGCCAATATAAGGGACGCGATAAATTCAATTAAAAAGCGGATGTTGTTAATGGATGCCGTTTAATATTTGTTTATGAATGAAGATTTGAGTGTCAGACTTGCGAATATTCCGCAATTTCCAGGTGTTTATCTAATGAAAAATGCAGCCGGGGATATCATATATATTGGAAAGGCAAAAAATTTAAAAAAAAGGATTTTGCAGTATTTTTCCAATAAAAAGACCAGTATAAAGACGGAACACCTTGTCGCAAAAATTTATGATATCGAAACAATAATTTCTCGAAACGAACTGGATGCCTTTTTACTTGAAAACAACTTAATAAAGCAATATAAGCCTAAATATAATATAAGCCTTAAGGATGATAAATCTTATCCTTACATCAGGATAGCAGAGTCAAAAACGGGCTTTCCCTATATCATAAAAACGAGAACTTTTAAGAAAGGTGGAGGCGAGTATTTTGGTCCATATTCAAGCTCTCTTGCCGTGATGCAGACAATAAAGACTATAAACAAGGTCTTTAAGACAAGGGCATGTACCGATAATAAATTTAATTCCTGCGCCGTTAAAAAAAGGCCGTGCCTCTATTATCAGATAAACAGGTGTGCGGCTCCATGTTGCGGCTATATAGGGGTTGAAAGCTATAAGAAATCAGTTGAGGGGATAAGGCTTTTGCTGAACGGAAAAAACAGGCAATTATTAAGGGAATTAAAGCGCTCTATGGATAGGTTGACAAGGGAGCTAAATTTTGAGGCGGCTATAAAAATCAGGGACAAAATTAATGCGATAACGGCAATCGGCGAAAAACAGGTTGCGGTATTAAAGAATGAAAAGGATATGGATGCCATAGGGGTTTATCCGGTAGAGGGCAAAATAGACGTGGTTGTAATTATCATCAGGGGCGGCAAGGTTGTCGGCACAAAAAATTTTTTCCTTAAAAACATATATTTGGACGATAGCGAAATGCTTTCGGCTTTTTTGAACCAATATTATTCTAAAAATTTAGAAATTGGGGAAAAGATTCCGGATGAAATTTTAATTCCGGTAAATATAGATACCGATGATAAAAATAGCCTTTTAACATATATCAGGCAGTTTTCGTCAAAAAATGTGAAAATTCTTTCTGTAAGTGCGATACAATTCAGCGAGAAAAAAAATAAATATGGCGATATTATGGCAATGGCACTGGAAAATGCAAAAAAGAATTTTTTGGAAAAGACGGACGGTTCGGCAAGGTCGTTGGATTTGGGTGCGGAAGGAATGAATGGGAAAAGCCGGGAAGAAAAACTCTCCGGCATTTTAAAAGACATCCTCCATCTCGGTAAGATTCCTAAAATTATTGAGTGCTTTGATATTTCCAATATATCGGGAACTTATGCCGTTGCTTCAAAATCTGTTCTTAATAATGGAAAAATGGATACATCGTTATACAGGAAATACAGGATTAAATCAAAAAATACCCCCGACGACTATGCAATGATGTATGAGGTTTTATATAGAAGATTTAATAACGCGGCATCCGGAAAAGATCCGCTGCCGGATGTTGTTATGGTGGACGGCGGGAAGGGACAATTAAATGTTTTGGCGAGGGTGTCGAGGGAATTTAAAGGGAAAGGCCTGATAGACCCTAAAGATATGCCTGCGCTTATCGCAATTGCAAAGGCGAAAGATAGCGGTAAAAATGCCGGAACGGACAATATTTACCTGCCCAACAGAAAGAATGAGGTTAATTTCGGAAAAAATAAAGAAGCCATTTTTTTGCTAATGCGGCTAAGGGATGAAGCGCACAGGTTTGCCGTTTCATATTTTTCGAAGCTTAAGCGAAAGTCGATAGTTTCCTCTGAATTATTAAATATAGAAGGGATCGGGAAAGAGATTTATAAAAATTTAATGGATAGCCTTGGAAGCGTGGAAGATGTGAAAAAAGCCTCAATCACACAATTGTCAAGTGTTAAAGGCCTGAATAAGACGGTTGCTAAAAATATATATGATTATTTTCATAACAACTAACTTAGCGGCCCGGTTTCTGAGTCGGGCCGGCGATATTTGGCGTAGATATATTGAATATCCGGATGTGAATAGCCCGATTTCACTAATTCTTTCAATTTGCTAATCAAGTAATCATTTTCGGATTTCTTTCTAACGGCTATTCTGAAATATTTGTCGTTAAGGCCGTGGTAATTTCCGCAATATCTAATCAAAATGCCGGATTTAACGAGATAATTTTTTAAATCCAAGGCGTTAAATCCTCTTAATTTAATTCTCATCAAAAAAAAATTTGCTTCACCCCGTATAACCTCAAATGCACCAAGATCTCTTAGTTTACTATGCAGATTATATTTTATCTTTTTTAATTTTTGCAATATATTCGCGATATAGTCCTTACTATTCAAAGAGCTTATAGCGATAGCGGTTCCAAGGCCGGTTATTTTCCATGGGATAATATCTTTTGAAAATTTTTTAATGGTTTTATTATTTGCAATTATGTAACCTAATCTTTCGCCGGGCATTGCAAAAAATTTTGTTAAAGACCGGACTATTATTAAATTATTATATTCATCAATCATGCCCTTAGCTGAAAATCTCTCGCAAAAATCCATAAACGACTCATCTAAAACTAAAAATGCCCCCCTCTTTTTTAACAGGTTCAATATTTCCTTGATGTTGTCAAAAGGGGTAATAATTCCTGCAGGATTAGAAGGACTGGCAATGAAAACCAGATCATTTTTATTCGCCTTTTCGATATTTTTTAAAAGATTTAAATAGCTTTTACCGGAAAGCTTAAAATTGTCGCCGGAATATGTATTTATACGAATAAGAGACGATTTTACCGACTTTGCAGCCCTTTCATATTCCAAAAAAGAGGGTTCGACGATGATGACGGTTTTAGGCCTTATAACCTGCGCAATATTAAAAATAAGGTCTGTTGCCCCGGCTCCCAAAAATAACGAGCCTTTACCTACGTTATGATAAACGGATAATGTAGCCGTCAGCGCTTCGGAGTAGCTTTCGGGATAATTTTCGACGAAAATTTTTATTAACTTATAATTTTTTATAATCTTAACGGCATTTTTACTTAAACCGAATGGATTTATGCTGGCGGAAAAATCTATTATTTTTAGCTTTTGAAAATTAAAATTACCGGCATCGGCATTAATAACGTTATCATATAAATCTTTTTCATATGATAATATATTTCCGCCATGATTGGAATGAAGGTTTTTTGTCAAATCACTATCTTGTCAAATTTTAATTTTTAATTCCGTTAACTCTTTTTGTAAACAGTTCAAGAAAACCGGCCGAAGTTTTTATGGCTTCCGGCAGTATTATACTAAGTGAATTAAAATATTCCATTGTTGTTCTGGCATACAATAATTCGGGTAAATGCTTCGAAGAGTTATGAGCATTGTAATCAACCCAGCCGAATGGATGCTTATCGTTGTAATGCCCCCTTAAAGCTTTAAACTCATATATTCCGTTTTCTAAAAATAAATTTATGTCTAAATAATGTGACGACATCCATCTTTCAAAACGGACATGTTTTCTTAGCGCCAGATTAGTGGTATGAAACGGTATGCACAAGTCCTGAACCAGGTGGGTTGCGCCGCCAAGGGCTATAAACGACCTTTTAAATTTACCGTTGCCCCAATCTTTCACAGCGATATTAAATAATTGAACGCATTTTGTACCGGCGTCAGAAAACCCCTTGACATAACCTGCATGAGAGTGAGGGTATAAGTAATGTCCGCCAAACCAGTGAACCCTTAACTTTTTGATGGCAAGCCTGTCTATGATGTAAGAGCCGTGTTGCATTAGCTTGATGCATTCTTCAGGTTTTAAGTCCAAAATATCACGCTTAAAAATGGTATGTATGGCATTATGCCTCGAATCGTTATAGAGTAGTTCGAATGTTTTGTCAATGCAGTAACTATGTAATTTTGGTTGCATAACCCTATGTTATTTATATTATTATATTATCCTATTATTCTAAAACCCTCTTTATCTTATATCATATTTTTAAAATAATTCAAACCTATTTTTTTATGGCATAACTTTCACACCGGTTAACTTGCCGGAGTGCCCATCGCCGCCGGCAATTTTAAGCCCGCAAAAATTATTGAAATGAGGTGTTGATTTTTTATATAAAATTTATAATAATAATTAATAAATAAGATTATAAGATTAATTTATTTTTATTATCTAAAAGGAGAATTGTAGAATTATTTTTTATGAAAACTGAAATTAATAAAAAAACGCCCCTTTATGACGAACACATAAAACTCGGAGCCAAGATTGTTGCCTTTGCCGGTTTTTTAATGCCTCTTTATTATAAAAGCATTATCGAGGAACATTTAAATGTCAGAAATAACTCCGGACTTTTCGATATTAGCCATATGGGGGAGGTAATTATTAAAGGAAAAGATGCGAGGGTTTTTGTAGATTACGTTTTTACCGCCGACGTTTCGAAAACTCTGCCGGGTGAGATAATATATTCGTTGATGCTTAATGAAAAGGGCGGGATAATTGACGATGTAACGGTATTTAAGTTTTCGGAAAACGAGTTTATGGTTGTGGTAAATGCCGCCAATACCCAAAAGGATTTTTCATGGCTTCATTATCAGCAGTCCGAATTTCAAAAAAACGGATATGGAGTTAGCGTCGAAAATGTCAGCGAAAAGATAGGGCTTATCTCCATTCAAGGCCCCAAATCCAGGGATATAATATATCCTTTAGTAGGCGATATTGCCAAGATTGGCAGATGCGGCTTTTTTGATCTCAAATTTAGACCCAAGCCCGTTACGGAATTAAAGCATTTTAAATTTAGTTGCGCGCTGTTTAAAGATAATAACATCGAGGCTTTAATTTCAAGAAGTGGATATACTGGTGAATCCGGATTTGAAATATTTGTTCCTGCCGAAAAGACCGCAACTTTGTGGAATTATCTTTTAAAGCATGGTCACCTTTCGAATCTTCTTCCGGTTGGTTTGGGCGCAAGGGATACTTTGAGGTTTGAAGCCGCTCTGCCCCTTTACGGCCATGAGCTTGATGAAACTGTTAACCCATATGATGCCGGCCTTGAAAAATATCTTTCCGTGACGAAAGATTTTATTGGCAAAGAGGTGTTAAAAAATATTAAAAATAAAGAAAAAAGACTTATTTTTTTTAAACTTTCAGGCAAGCAGATACCGAGGCATATGCAAAAAATTTTAGATGAAAATCTTAAGCCTATCGGATGTATTGCCAGCGGAACTTATAGTCCCTCAAACAAGTTTCCCATAGGAAGCGCATATATTTCCGATGCCAATATTAGCCCTTCATCTTTAAAGAACTTTTTTATCGACATAAGGGGAAACTTCGAGAAGGCTGAGGTTGTGAGCCCGCCGTTTCACAAAAAAAAGCAGAGCTGATATAAAATTGATATAAAATTTAATTAAGGGAGTGTATAAAGATGAAGGCAGAGGGGCAATTTTATTTCTCAAAAACTCATGAGTGGATTTCAAAAGAAACCGGCGATACTTTTTATCTTGGAATTTCCGATTTTGCCCAGTCCGAGCTTGGTGATATAGTGTATATTGTGCTTCCCGAGGCCGGAAGGGTTTACAAAAAAGGGGAAAAAATCGGGGAAATAGAGTCGGTAAAGTCCGTTTCAGAGATTTATGCGCCCGTTACGCTTAAGGTTATTTCCGTTAATACAAATTTAAATGAAAAATCCGAACTTATCAACACCCATCCTTATAACTCTGGTTATATTGCGAGGGTTTCCGTATTAAATCTTTCCGATATTTCAGGGTTAATGGATAAAAATACCTATGAATCTTTCGTAACGTCCTAACATGCCCAATTTTCGCTATTTCCCAAATTCAGAAACCGATATAAAAAGGCTTTATGCCATCCTTAACATAAGGGATAAAAAAGAATTATTTAAAAAAATTATTGGAGACATTCCCTTAATAGACGCAAATAATTTAAAGGTGCTTTCCCGCGGGATGGATGAGGTATCTTTATGCCGCTATTTTTCTGATATTTCTTCGAATCTTCCCGATAAAAATAAATTTTCAATCTTTGCAGGCGGAGGGATTTATAATCATTTCGTTCCCGCGGCGGTGGACAGCCTTATTTCCAGACCGGAATTTTATACGCCGTATACGCCCTACCAGCCAGAAGTGAGCCAGGGGACCCTTTTTGCCTTGTTCGAATTTCAATCTATGGTGGCGGAGATTCTGGGCATGGATGTCGTGAACGCATCGATGTATGACGGCGCGGAAAGTCTGGCAGAGGCCATATTGATGTCTTTAAGGCTCTATTTAAACGCAAACCCCGATTCCCGCTCCCCATGGCAGGAACAGCAAGTTAAAAATAATTGTCCGGGTGGTGAAATCAACCCGCATTCCAGCCATCTGATTTTGGCTTCGGCGGGGGTTAATCCACATTATCTTTCGGTTGTCCGGACATTTGTAAATGATATCAAGGCAAACGTAGAAACCGTTAAACTTAACGAGAAAACAGGCCGCACAAATTTAAACGATTTAAAATTAAAACTGAAGAACGGCGTTTCGGCAGTCGTTATCCAGCAGCCGAACTATTATGGAGTGATAGAAGATATAGATGAATTAGAGCCGGTAATTCACGGCTTTAATCCTAAACCGTTTTTTATAGTTTCTTCTACCGAACCTTTCAGTTTTGGCGTTATAAATCCTCCCGGTTATTATAATGCCGATATATTTGCAGGAGAAGGGAATTCCTTTGGAAATCATATGAATTTCGGCGGTCCTCTCCTGGGGATTTTTGGCGCAAAAAGCGTGTATGTCAGGCAGATGCCCGGAAGAATAGTCGGAAAGACAAAAGATGCTAAAAACAAGGACGCTTATACCTTTATTCTTGCAACAAGAGAACAGCATATAAGACGGGGCGCCGCCACCTCGAATATTTGCACCAATAACTCTTTAAATGCCGTCAGAGCGGCTATTTACCTTTCTTTATGTTCAAAGCGGGGATTCAAGGAGCTATCGTTTTTAAATCTTAAACTTGCGCATATACTGCATGAGAAACTTTTGAAAACAGGGCTTTTTGAGGAACGGTTTTCGGGGGACTTTTTTAACGAATTTCTATTAAGAATTAAAAATGAAAAGATTACCGTGCTGCGGTTTATTGACGTAATGGCGGATAGGGGAATTTTGGCGGGCATTCGGGTTGCCGAAAATGAAATTTTAATCTCGACGACCGAGAATAATAACATTGATAATATCGAAAGATATGTCGAAAATGCAAAAGATATTTTGGGCTCTAATTTAATTTAATATGTTTAATGTTTCAATATTATTTTTAAAATTAAAACTAAGGCGGAGACATATAAAAGATGAGCGGTTTTCCGGGAATTTCAGGTCTTTTTTTAAATGAAGGTTTATTGATTCGGCAGAGCTCTAAAGGGGTTTACGGAATAGGAATCCCTGATTGCGGGCTTAAAGATTCGGAATTAAAGAAGACTCCGGCGGATTACATAAATAAAAAATTTGTAAGGAAAAATGCCCCGGGGCTTCCGGAGGTATCGGAACCTACGGTAGTCAGGCATTTTACGAGGCTTTCAAGCTGGAATATGTGCATAGATTCAGCCTTTTATCCATTAGGCTCCTGCACTATGAAATATAATCCAAAGGTAAATGAGTTGGTAGGTTCATTTGGTAATATACGGGATTTGCATCCTTTAACGCCCGTTCGCTTTGTCCAGCCGGCCTTAAAAATAATATACGATTTTAATCTCATTCTTTGCTGTCTTACGGGTTTGAATGAATTTAGTTTTTCTCCTCAGGCCGGCGCCGCAGGTGAATTTACCGGATTAAAGGTTATAAAAAGATATTTCGATATAAAAGGGGAGAAAAGAGATATTATACTAATACCAGACAGCGCCCATGGGACTAATCCCGCGAGTTCCGCTTTGGCAGGGTTTACCCCATTGGAAATTAAAACTGGCGCAAACGGGTATATCGAAGCAAAAGAAGTGGAAAAATACATCTCTAAAAATGTTGCGGCGGTAATGATAACGAACCCCAATACCCTTGGAATTTTTGAAAAAGATATTAAAAAAATAAGCGAAATCATGCATAAAAACGGTTCGTTGGTTTATATGGACGGCGCTAATTTTAACGCGTTTATCGGCAATGTCAGGGTTTCGGAAATGGGCATAGACTTAATTCAGCTTAATTTGCATAAGACGTTTTCAACCCCTCACGGGGGAGGGGGACCTGGGAGCGGGGCTGTCGGGGTAAAAGGGTTTCTTAGCGATTACCTGCCTGTACCTTATGTAAGTTTTAATAATGGGAATTATGATTTAAGTGAAGATAAACAATATACTATCGGGAGAATTGCCCCGTTTTTATGTAATTTTGGCGTTATTATTAAGGCTTACGCTTATATTCTTTCTTTGGGGAACGATAATATTTCATCGGTGAGCGAAATTGCAATACTCAATGCAAACTATATCAAAAAAAAGCTTGGAGAGATATTATGCGGCGCAGACCCCTTTAAAGATAAGCTGTGTATGCACGAATGTGTTTTTACCGACAAGGCGATAGAGGAGGAGGGAATATCAACCCTTGAACTTGCAAAACTTTTAATAGATTACGGCTTTCATCCGCCGACGGTTTACTTCCCAAAAAATATTCACGGCGCTATCATGATTGAACCGACCGAAACCGAGTCCGTAAAGACATTAGACGAATTTTTAAATGCAATCTATAAAATTATGTTTAAAACCAAAAAATCCGCCGCGCTTAAGTCTCCCCGTAAAACTAAGGTTAGAAGAGTTAATGAAGTGCTGGCAAATAAATATCCCGTATTTAAATATTAATCCTAAAATATAACCCAAACCCGGCGCCGGAGCGCGGAGCGCCGGGTGCATTTTAAAATGGGAAATGAAGATTTTTCTTGACTTTAAAATAATATATGCGATATAAAAAAAAGGACAGACTTGTTAATGCCTTATTAATGCATAATGAAAAAAATTTAAAAGAATAAATAATTAAAGGAGATAGCCATGTTTAAAAAGATTTTATGCCCCGTTGACTTTAGCGACACGTCAATGAACGCGGCTTATAATGCGATTAATTTTGCCTCGGAAATTAAAGCCGAAATAACATTCATCCATATTATAGACATTAAATCATTGCAAAATATCGGCGATTTATCGGGCGGAGCTATCGATAATCTTGACTTTTTGGTCGAAGAGGAAAAACCAACCTTGAATATATTGAAGGAAGAGTGCGAAAAAAAAGGGGTTAAGGTTAAGACCATACTTATGCGCGGCGAGCCGCATAGCATTATTTTGGAAACGATAAAAGAAAACGGGCATGATATTGTTATAATGGGTACTCACGGAAGAAAAGGACTCACAAGAGCGGTGCTAGGTTCCATGGCCGAAAGCGTCGTCAGAAAATCCGATGTGCCTGTTTTATTGTATCATTATAAAGGATAAACCTTTGAGGGATGAATAGCCTTGCCCCTTACCCGCTATAGTCTTCCATAACCTTATTCAAAAAAATGGCCTCCGGGACGGCTCCGACCACTTCGCCGTTATCGTTCATCACCGTCTTGGGGACGCTAAGAACCCCGTATTTATCGGCAAGATTTGGAAATTCTTGAACTTCTATAACGTCCGCCGTTATATTATCATTTTCGATGGCAAAATTGTGGGCAAGAACCGCCGCCGGCGGACAATGAGGTCAGGTGGGAGTAACAAATACCTGAATATTATAAGGTTTTGTAATTTCTTTAAGTTTTTCTACTGTTTTTTCGGAAAGGTTGGTATTTTTAGCGGAGACATTTATTATTCCATAAATTAAGGTCATAAACTCGTGGCCTGCCGGAATACCGTAAAAACGGACGCCGTAGTCTTTCTCTCCCTCAATTACAATCCCCGGTGTCCTTTTAATAGAATATTGTTCGGCCTTTTCTTTATCTTTGTCAAAATCGTACTCTTCAAGGGTTATTTTACCGCTCAAGCCTGAAACCTCAGCCAAAATATTTTTTATTTCATTGCAATATAAACAGGCATTTTCGGACTTGAAAAATATTATTTTAACGTTATTTTTAAGTTTATTTTCAAAGTCTTTCTTTAAAAATTCGCTATCTTGTTCGCTTAGAAGAGGCATTTTATCTCCTTGTTAAAATGTTTTGGCATTTATTTCTGTAAGGCTTTATTATAAAACAACCGGCATGCAAATGCAATATCAAAAATCAAAATAAAAATTGATTTTTAGTAATTATAATGATATATTTAAAAAATCCCGGGAGATTATAATGCTTGATAAATTTAAAAAAATTAAAAAAACCAAAATAATTTTAATTACTATTTTACTCACCTGCGGTCTTATTCCCCTATTATCAAATTATGCCTATTCCAAAGGAACCGATAACTTTAATGTTATAAAAAACGGAAAAAAGTATTATTCCGAAAATAAGAAATTTATAATACTTAATATCTCAAGTAATATAGAGGCTTATATAAATAAAAAAAACCGGAAGGTTTACTATTATTACAATAAATTTTATTATTTCTGGAGGAGGGGTATCTGGTTTTATTCAAAAGCGATAGACGGCATGTTTAAAATAATGCCCCAAAAGGATATTCCGGAGCCGTTAAAACACGGTCCTATTTTGAGGGTGAAAAAGAAAAAAGTTCCCGCCGGATTTGCGGCATCGAAGGTTCCCCCAAAATCCTTAAAGCAAAGGTTACCGGGAGCGGTTACCCGGCATTTATACAATCTCCCCCTGACCCTTCACGGCTTGGTTATTTATCAAAAAAAGTTTAATTTTAATGCCCCCATGAAATAACCGTTAATAAATTTACCGGGTTAAATATGAAATTGTTAAATATATTGGAATATCCTGATCTAAAATTACGGATAAAAGCAAAGCCCTTAAGCAATAATGAAATCTTTGAGGCCATTCCCTTGATTAAAGATCTTGCATATACGATGTACAAAGCTGATGGCGTCGGTCTTGCAGCTACGCAGGTCGGCGTTAATAAGCGCATCATAATCATAGATATAAGCAGAAAAGGGGATAAGGATAAAGTTTTTTTCTTGGATGAAGGAAATATTCTTAATCTTAATAAAGGTCTTATTGTGGCTATTAATCCCGAAATAATCCATAAAGAGGGAAAAATTATTTATGAAGAGGGGTGTCTTTCCATTCCTAAATTCAATGCCGATATCGAAAGGGCAAGCGAAATTAAAGTCATGGCCTTGGACTTATCGGGCAAAGAGGTTATCATAGAGGCGCAGGGTTTGCCGGGGATAGTTTTTCAGCATGAAATAGACCATCTTGACGGGATTTTATTTATAGATAAGGCTTCGCCGTTAAAACGCTCTCTATATAACGCTGCACTTAAAAGAGCAAAGGTTAAGAAATTAGAAAAGGATGCCAGTTATACTTCTTGACTTAAAATATCGAAATTTGCCGCTATTTTTTACCTTATAGACATTATAGGTATTTATGCCTTTTTTTAATAATCTGAATGCGCCCTTAAATATAATTTTTATGGGGACACCTGAAATTGCCTCGGAATCATTGCGAAACATTTTAGGTCTTTTTAAGGCGAATATTCTGGATTTAAAATGTATTTATACAAAACCGCCTGTTTGGAATAGCAAAAAAAGGAAAATCATAAAATCATCCGTGAATATGATTGCCGATGAAATGGGCATAAAAGTCAGGATGCCCAAGTCGCTCAAGAATAATTCCGGTGAAACGGAATTTTTGAAATCATTAGACCTTGACTTGATAGTTGTTGTGGCATTCGGGCTGATCCTTCCGGATAATATACTGGCTATTCCAAAATATGGGGTGATAAATCTGCATCCATCGCTGCTTCCCGACTTGAGGGGGCCAAGTCCTGTTCACTACGCAATATTAAAAAGACTCAGGCATAGCGGTGTTTCTATAATGGCTCTCGATAATGGAATAGATACGGGGCCTATCATAGCTCAAAATAAGGTTATAATTAGCAAAGACGAATATTATGAAACCCTTTATGAAAATCTTTCAAAGGCCGGCGGGATTCTTCTGGCGGAGGTTATTAAAACTGTTTTCAAGGTCAGATCGAATGTTTTTGGATATGCTTATCCCCAATCTTTGATACAAACGGATAATATTGATATTACCGAGACAAAACCCGTTAATTCCGACACTCGAAGGGTGGATTTTTTTCGGGACGAACCGTTGGAAATCTATTCAAAAATAAGGGCATTTAGGGAGTCGGGCGGCGCTTTTTTTATATTTAAAAACAAAACCATTAAACTTGTGGAAGCAAGACTCTTAATTAACCGGAAAGAATTTGAAATAAAACAATTTGAAAGGACAACAGGGTGTTATGATTATGACGATTACGCGGCAAGCGCTTCCGAAGAAATTTTTAAACATATTAAAAATTTCCCTGAATGTGCCCCGGCGTTTTCTCCGGGTGTTGTTATTTTAGCAAATATGTCAGGTTTTGTTGTAAAAACGGCAAAAAAAGGGGTATACTTAAGTCTTCTTAAGCTTAAATCAGAGGGTAAAAGGCTCATGGAATATGTTGATTTTATTAACGGGTATAGAATAAAATCCGGCGATGCATTGAAATAATTTAATAATCCCTATGTTTGTAAAATTCTTAAAAAAAGAGCATATTTATTTCCTAAAAATAATATCGGCATCTATTTTCGTATTGCTGGCAGCGTCATCTTTCCTTTTTTGGGTAATATCGGGGGGTATTGAAAAACTAAGTCCGGATTTACCGATATATATATATCTGTTTTTTGCCGCGATAATTTTTGCCGTCCTGTTGATTTTTTTTATGGGTTTATCTTTTAAAAAAAATAAAAATAGGTCGGTGCTGGTTTATCCGGCAAGATACATTTTAATCAAGTTATTATATCCTCTGGCTTTTTTTATTACTTCTATTTTCAGGATCAACAGGGATAAGATGCAAGGTTCTTTTATAGAAATAAACAATTTTTTGCTGTTTTCTTTAAATAACCAGATACTTAAGGATAGAATTCTTATTTTACTTCCCCACTGCTTGCAATTGCATAACTGTAAGGCCAAAATTACCGAGGATGTCCATAATTGCCTTAAGTGCGGAAAGTGCAATATAAAAGAACTGGCGTCATTAAGCGATAAAAAGGGCATTTTTATTGCCGTAGCGACAGGCGGAACGCTGGCAAGGAGGGTATTGGAAGAAAAAATGCCCAGGGCTGTGATAGCGGTGGCTTGCGAAAGGGACTTAAGTTCGGGGATTACAGATAGTTTTCCTTTGCCGGTTTACGGGTTGCCCAATATAAGGCCAAACGGTCCGTGCAGGGATACGCTTGTCGATGTAAAGGCGTTATGCGAGTTAATAGAAAAAATAGCTGTGTAGATATTGTGTGCAGATATTGATTACGCGTGTATGTATAGTATAATACGCGGGCGCGTTGGCGCGCAGGGTCATATCTTCTTTCTTGCATCCCTGATCCGTTTAGACTTTCCCTGGCTTCTCTCTAAAGTTTTTGGCGGAACGGCGGTTACTTTAGACCTAACCCCGATTAATTCGTAAATCCTGTGTGAAATTTCCTTGGCTATTTCATCTATCCTGCTTTCGCCCATATTAAAAACCTCCTGCTTAGGTTCGATGACGATGTTTATTTTGTCAAGAAAATTTTCCGTGTAAAGTTCGATTAAATAGGCTGGTTCGAGGTAATCGTATCCGAATATTATGGATTCTATCTGGGAAGGAAAGATATTAACCCCTTTTAAAATAATCATATCGTCGGTTCTTCCTTTTATTTTATGCATTCTAACGAAAGACCTTCCGCATTTGCATTTATCTTTATATAAACCCGTTATATCTTTTGTTCTAAATCTTATAAGCGGCATAGCCTGCCTGTTTAGGCTTGTTAAAACTAATTCACCCGTTTCGCCTTTTTTAAGGACTTCGCCGGTTTTTGGATTGATTATCTCCGGAAGAAAGTTATCTTCGTTAATATGCAGGCCGTCTTTATAGACACATTCAAAAGCAACGCCGGGACCCATAAGTTCGCTCAATCCATAAATGTCGTAGGCGTCTATGTTGAGCAGGCTTTCTATGTTGCGTCTCAATTCGTCAGACCACGGTTCTGCGCCAAATATTCCCTTTTTTAATTTGATTTTAGACCTATCCTTTATAAATTTATTTATTTCTTCCGCTAAAAAAAGGGCATAAGAGGGGGTACAAAAAATTGCTGTCGTGCCTATATCTTCCATCATTGTAAACTGCCTTTCCGTAAACCCGGTTGACATTGGAATTACCGTCATCCCAAGCTCTTCGGCTCCATAATGAAAGCCAAGACCGCCGGTGAATAATCCGTAGCCGTAAGCATTTTGCCCTATGTCGTTTTTACCGAGCCCGCATGCGCATAAAATACGTGCCATAAGTTGCGACCAGACCCTGATATCTCGTTTTGTGTATCCTGCGATAATGGGCTTTCCAGTGGTTCCAGAGGAGGCATGAATTCTGACTATGTCCCCTAAAGGGCGGGAGAAAATACCGAAAGGGTAATTATTTACAAGGTCTGTTTTTGATGTGAATGGCAAGTTTTTAACATCGTCTATATTTTTAATATTATCGATATCGTTTATATGCCTTATGCCGGCTTCTCCCAGTTTATTTTTATAAAAATCATTTTTTATGAAAACAGTTTCAAGGGTTGTCTTAAGCCTCGCGACCTGAAGAGTTTTTAACTCTCGATAATCCATCGTTTCATATTTTTTTTCAAAGTAGTTTATCGGGATGCTTTTGCTTTTTGAATTTTGTATAATCATACTCCGATAATCTCCTTCCATTTTCTACCCGCTAAAAATGCTTCCATATTTATTTCCTTAGTTTTTTCGGAAACACTGCTTTCAATAGCTTTAAGCCAGAAGGCATCTTCTATACCGGTAAATTTTGATAAAAACCCTATGGATATGATATTGGAAATTTTAAGATTTCCCAAATCCATTGCCAATTCTCTATCGTTAATAGTAAATAGTTTGCCGAAATTACTTTTTAATGCCGCGGTAATTTCCGCGATATAAATCCTATCATTTTTGCGGGAGGATGTCCACAACGGAATTTTGCCGTAACTTGACGAAATTATTAATGTGTTTTTATTTGCGAAGTCCGCTGCGCACCTTAAGGTTTCATACATATCGAACGAAAGTATTATATCGGCGCAGTTTTGCGATATAAGAGGAGAAAACACCTTTCTTCCAAATCTTATATGAGTGGAAACGGAACCGCCTCTCTGGGACATACCGTGGATTTCCGAAGTCTTGAGGTCAAAGCCCTTTTCGTGAGCGGCACGGCTGATAATCTTTCCGGCAAGAACCACACCCTGTCCGCCTATTCCGCATACCAGTATATTTTGCGTGTTCATAATATTAAGATTTGTTTGTCAAGTTGTCAAGATTTCATTTTTTCTGAGATTAGATTTCTTCGATACAATTAAATACGCATATATCCTTACAGATGGAACAGCCGGTGCAAGAATTGTCGATAAGGGGGATTGATTTATTGTTATCCGAAAATCTACCGGAATTAAGTATAGAGGGACATCCGGTTTGCATGCAGAGGTCGCACCCGTTGCAGCCTTCGAGTATTGTGAATTTTTTACCCGAGTCTATTTTCTTGGGATATAAAACGCACGGCCTTTTTGCTATAACCACATTTAAATTTTTGGAGTTTAACGCCCTTTTTAAGGTTAAGTAAGTGGTGTTGTAATCATATGTGTCAATTGTGTATATTTCATCTATTCCGATGCCTTCCACCACTCTTTTTATATCTATCTTGTTGGATATAGCCTGACCGGATGACAGGTTTTTTCCTGTTCCGGGGTGGTCCTGCCCTCCGGTCATCGCGGTTGTCGCATTATCCAAAATAATCGCCGTGAAACAGGCGTTGTTATATCTTGCGTCTATTAATGATGTAATACCTGAATGAAAGAATGTTGAATCACCCATTATGCCGGCAATTTTTTTAGGTGAAGAATTCGACAAGTATAGACCTTGCGCCGCTCCAAAGGCAAGCCCCATCGATATACAACTATCCATCGCATTTAAGGGAGGCAAAGCTCCTAAGGTATAACAGCCTATATCACCCATAACCGGAATCTTGAGTTTTTTTAGCGCATAGAATACGGAGGTATGCGGGCATCCGCTGCAAAGTGCGGGCAGTCTTTGGGGCAGTTTTTCCAAAATTTTCAAAAGACTGCCAAATTCAGCCAAACCCTCTTTAGCTAAACCCTTTTTATTAAATGACCTGTCGCCAGATTTTTTAATAAAGCTTGAATTTATAAGACCTTCTTTCACTAAATCCGGCGTAAGTTCTCCAAATCTATTGAAAATTTCCTTACCTTTCAGGGTTATGCCCAAAGAAGATACTTCATTTTGTATAAATGGCTCGAGTTCCTCAACTATAATGACGGTTTTTACCCTTTTTACAAATTCTTTAATAAGCAAATCAGGAACGGGATAAGAAAAGGAAAGCTTTAAAACAGAAGCAAACGGGGCAACTTCTTTAACATATTGGTATGAAATCCCGCTTGTAATTATTCCAAAATCAAGGCTATCGTATTCAATCTTGTTTATGCCGGAATTATTCGAAAATTCCTGCATTTTTTTTAATCTTTCGATCGCAATTTTATGTCTTTTTCTTGCATAAACAGGGGCCATGACAAATTTTTCCGTATCTTTAACATATATTTTTTCCGGATGGTTTTTGTGGCCGGTATTTTCAGGCAAATTTGGCATGTAAATTGGTTCAATGCGAACAACGCTTTTTGAGTGGGATATTCTTGTTGTCGTTCTGACTATAACTGGTGTATCGAACTTTTCGCTTATCTCAAAAGCTAAATTTGTAAATTCAAGGCATTCATTGCTATCCGATGGTTCAAACATCGGGGTTTTGGCGAATTTTGAATAAAGCCTGTTGTCTTGTTCGTTTTGGGAACTGTGCATATTGGGGTCGTCGGCGGTAATAATGACGATGCCCCCGCGAACCCCTGTTATCGCAAGGGTCATAAAGGGATCTGAAGCTACATTAAGGCCTACATGTTTTGTGGTAAACATAGACCTTTTATAGCCGATGGATGCTCCAATTGCTATCTCTAACGCCGTTTTTTCGTTTATAGACCAGTTGACAATGACATTGTTAAATCTTGCAAGATAGGGAAGAATCTCCGAGCTTGGGGTACCGGGGTAGCCTGTTGCCACATGTACGCCGGCCTTATAGGCGCCGGTAGCTATTGCTTCGTTGCCCGTAAGAAGGGCAGTGTTGACCTTCTTTGCGATTTTGCCTGTTCTGCTTATTGTATTCACCTAAATCCCACTCTCAAATCTTTATCTTAAAATTCAGGTATATTTCATATTATTTTTATGATATTATGGAACAAGGATAACGGTAGGGCAATCCGAGAAAACACGCACATTCAGAATCAATACCGTTGCTTTCTTTCGAATCTGGCGGGGTTTTTGATTATCCTGCCGTATTTTCGGATTACCCGCATTTAATATAACATATATTTAAGCTTTTTGAAAAGCATTATTTTGGTTGATACGCATCAACCAAAATAATAATAAATTTAATAAAAAAGTCTCAAATAAGCGGCCAAACGAGGGGTAAATGACGTGTGCAGAATGATTGGGGTTATGTCAAGAAATAAAATGGATTATAAGTACGCGATAGAAGGCAGGGAAAACGGCGGAGCGTTTCATAGCCTTAAGGTCCAGTCCAAAAAGGCTTATGATGCTCCCCACGAAGATGGCTTCGGAATATATGTTATGTCGTTTAAGGATTCTAGGCAAAACAACGAAGGCAGGGAACCGGAACACGAGTTTTTGTTTAAAAACGGCGCACGTATAACCGAAAACGCCGAGCTATCTAAAAGGCTTAATTATGCTAACGGAAATCTTTTAATATCCCATATAAGAAAGGCTTCGGCGGGGAAGGGGGAGATTGACGGTATCCACGCTCACCCTTATGCCTATGTAAGCCCGGACTTTTTTAAAATTAAAGGGATTAATATTAACAATATTACCGATTGGGAAAATTCAACCAATCCTTATTCAAGTTATGTATTTGCCCATAACGGAACTATTTATAATCTTGGCGATGAGTCCATGACCGACTCGCAGGCATTATTAGACTTAATTGCCGGTAATTTTAAAAATGGCGTCGATTTTGAGGGCCTTAAAGAATTTATTTCAGATTTTACCGGCAGATTCGATTTTACCGCTATAAATTTTTTATTAAAAGATTCAAAAAATGACCTTTATGCATTAAGGCTTGCAAAGGCTAAAAGAAAGGGGGATGACCCGCAAAAACAGCCAAGGCTGGCATACTATTCGCTGTACTATCTAAAAGATGACGATAAAGTGGTAATCGCATCGGAGCCTTTTGATTCGGATAGGGGATGGAAGTGTATCAACAATTACACATTATTAAAGATAGATAAAGATCTTAATATTACAATGGCTGAGATTGATTAAGTTTTAGTTAGTCGTGATGAAGGAATGTATCGTTCTGAACTGCGTCATGTTTTCTTATGTATTCCATAAGCATTGCCGCGTGCTCCTTTTCTTCGTCCCTGTTGTGGGAGAGAATCTTTTTTAAATCTTCGTCTTTTGTATATTCAATTCTTTCTTGATACCAGTTAATTGCCTGGAATTCTTCGATTAAAGATTGCCTTGCCATTTCAAGATTTATTGTTTCTTCCGTTAAATTAGGATCGTTGTAATTTTTGCGCATGCATCCCCCATAAGTTAATTACTACCGTTATTGCTTGATTTTTATTTCAACTTAAAACCTAATCGGTAAAAATTATAACCATTTTTTTCTTAAAAATCAAATTAATTAATAATATTATATTTTAATTTTTTCAAATTCTTGAAAAAATTGTTTGAATCGGATAATATTAAAACATGGAAACGGAAAAAAGGATTCTTGTTGCAATAGATTTAAATTTTGAAACATCTTTAGTATTAACGCAGGCCGCCTATTTTTTCAGGGAAAATTCCACAAAATTTTACATTTTACATGTAATTTCCTCCGATTTGTTTTCCATAATAAATAAAAAAACTAAACTTCAGGTTAGAATGAAGGAAACATATAGAACTGTGGAAGGTGAATTAAAAAAATCCGGATTGCAGTATTTAAATTATGAAATTTTTATATCTTACGGTTTTCCGGCGGCCGAAATTATTAATTTTTCAAGGAAACACGGTTCGGATTTAATTGTCATAGGAACTCACCAAAGAATAGGTTTTAAGGAATTTATATCGGGTTCTGTTTCCTTTGCGGTTGCAAAAAATTCTGCTTACCCCGTGCTTTTAATTCCGCTTAAAAATCCAATCAAATTAAGCAAGGAAGAATTAACTAAAGAATCCGCCGTGTCTTTGGTAAATCCTTCATAGGTTTAAAACCGTGCAAAGCAAGCTGTAACTGTAATTTATCATTTTATTTTTATGTTAATTATATACGATTTTAAGACGCCGGTAACCGAAGGCGGCGATCTTTCCGAAAAGGCGTACGAGGACTTTTTGTCCCTGCGCTTAAATAAAATATTTGAAAATTTTAAATCCTGCATAAAAAAAGGGGATTTTTATAAGAAAGATTTATTGATTCAATCTAAGATTATCAAAAAATCTTTAGACTTAAGACAGAAAGAGCCGAAAATTGTCTTTAAGGCCGTTATAAATGTGAAAATTAAAGGATATGAAATAAGCGCGGGTAAAGGCGCCGATACGGCGGATACCTCCATAGATGCGACCCGCGGCATTCGCATCGGAATAGAAACAGAAGATGCTATTTTGGAGTGTTTACTGAAAAGCAAAATAAAAGCAAGGAAAGCCGATGAAGCGGAGGAATATTTTTTTTACGGCGATAAAAATAATATCTTAAAAAATAAAGGACATGCGGATACAAGCGGAAAAAACGGCCGTGCGCCAGCGATTGTCCGGAAAAATAGGACTCGCATTTTAATTGTAGGAATGGGTCCTGCGGGGATTTTTGCAGCAGTTTCCTTAATAAATAACGGGATAAGGCCGGTTATTATAGAAAAGGGAAAAAGGGTGGAGGACAGGACAAGGGATATAAGCGATTTATTCGCCAATGCCAAATTTAACGAAAAGAGCAATGTTGTGTTTGGCGAGGGCGGGGCGGGGACATTTTCCGATGGCAAGCTTACTACAAGAAGAAACGATCCATTGGTAGCTTATATTTTAAATTTTTTAGTAAAAATGGGTGCAAAAAGGAATATTTTAACAGAGCATAAACCGCATCTGGGAAGCGACGAATTAATTCACATACTTAAGAATATCAGGGATTATCTCATAAAAAACGGCGCTGAGATCTATTATGAAGAAGAATTGACGGATATAATTACGGATAGCACGCTAAAATGGGGCGTGAAACCATTAAGGCTGTGTTCGGTTACGACGGATAGACGTGATTTAAAAGCTGATTTTTTGATTATGGCTTCAGGTTCGAATAGTTACGGCACCTATGAGTTGTTAAAAAAAAGCGGGGTTTATATGGAAAAGAAACCCTTTGCCATCGGCTTTAGAATAGAACATAAAAGAGATTTTATTAACCGTTTATTTTTTAAGGGAGGCAGGGAAAGTAAAGAATGCAACGCCGGCGGCAAGAAAGGTGATTTAAATTGTAAAACATATGAAGGAGATAAAGGGCTTGAGAGCGTATATTACAATATAACCTCAAAGGGTTTTGGCGGATACTCGTTTTGCATGTGTCCGGGAGGGTTCGTTATAAACTCAAGTTCTAAAGAAAATCATCTTTGCATTAACGGGATGAGTTATTCCGGAAGGGATTTTGAAAATTCTAACAGCGCTATTGTGGCAACAGTCAGACCCGAGATATTAGATGGCATGAATAATGATATTCTTTCTTCCAATATGGGAGGGCTTATATTCAGGCAAGATATAGAAAAAGCAGCCTATAAAGCCGGGGGTGGGGATTTTGCCGCGCCGTTTCAACCGACAGTGGATTATATCGGCGAAATCATTAATGAGGTTAAAAAGGTTAAAGCTCTTAAATATAAAGGGGTTGATGCCGGAATGGAAACTGGTTTATTTAAGGGTCACAATAATTGTTGCAGTATGAATTTAAATTTTTGCGGCGCCGGGGGCATTGATATTATCAATCTGTTAGACAAATTTCAATTTTCTATTAAAAGTTTACCCAAAAACAGTTTGTCGTCAAGGAGGTTTGCCGACTTGCCGGAACCCTCTTATAAACCCGCCGTTCAATATTATAGTCTTTTTAATGTGATTCCTGATTTTTTAAATATATTTATAGCAGGTTCTTTAGTTGAATTTGAGATGAGGCTTGGGGGATTTATTGCAAATTCCGTTTTAACCGCCGTTGAGGCGGGAACATCTTCGGCTGTTCGTATTAAAAGGGGGGACAATTTCGAATCGGTTTCCGTAAAGGGCTTATATCCGTGCGGGGAGGGCTCGGGCTATTCCGGAGGGATTATAACAAGCGCTATGGACGGAATAAAATGTTCCATGGCAATAATTGAAAGTATAAAAATGGACTTGAAAGCTTAGGCATGCGGATATAAAAATGCATTGAATTAAAATAAATGTTAATATAATGTATAGTTGTAACCATTATGCGGAATTATAACCGCGGATAGGCGTGTTATTAAATTTGGAAGACAAGGTTAACTATATGATTTTATTAAACTCTTTAGACGATTACTTTGAAGATATGAATATTCTTGCCCCGGCAATAGAGGCTATAATATTTATATCTGGTGAACCAATTTCATTGGAAAGGCTTTGCAAAATCTTTAATATAATTCCTAAAAAAAAGGATAAGAGGAAAGGCGGGGTAAACCCTGCTGGCCCGGACAATCCGCTGGTTGCTAAAAAAAAGAAAGAAATGATTTTAAAAGCGGTAGACCTGATAAAAGATAAATTTAACGAGGGAAGCGTGCACGGAATATATTTATCTATTAATAATGACAGCTATAGTTTTAAAACAAAGCCTGAGTATTATAGGGTAATTTCCGAATTTTTAAAGGTGAAGCCGCAAAAGTTTACGAAACCGCAATTGGAAACATTATCGATTATTGCATATAAGCAGCCGGTTATTAAGAGCGAGGTGGATACGGTCAGGGGGGTTGATTCAGGGGGCGTAATAACATTTTTGCTGGAAAAAAATCTTATTAAGGTTTCCGGCAGGAAGGATATTATCGGAAAGCCCTTAATTTATAAAACAACAGACCATTTTTTAGAGGTTTTTAATCTTAAAAATTTAGGCGATTTGCCGTCGGTAAAGGAGATTGAAGATGTTATAGAAAAAAGGGAAAGAACGGATAAACCGGCGGAAGAAGGCGCAGAAAGTAGAGAGCACGGGGGAGCGGACGGACTTTTGTTTTATTGATACCCCTGCTTCTTATTCTTATTTCCTTTAAGGTTTTAAAGTTTTAAGGTTTGAAAATAATTAATTTTTCAACAAATTGATAAAATTTTAGGGTATAATAGACAAATACGGTAAAGATAAACGAAAAATGCGGAAAAAGGCAGACGAGCGTGCGGTATGATTTTCGATTGGGGCCTGCCGGATTTCGCTCTGTAATCCGTTGACCGTATAACGTATAAATATATAATAAAAATATAAGTAGAAGGTGAGGGTTTAATTATATGAACTATTTTAAGACTTTTTTATTAATGACATTGCTTACGGTTGTCCTTATCGCTGCGGGCGGCGTGCTTGGAGGAACGCAGGGTATGATAATAGCTTTAATTTTCGCAGCTATAATGAATATTGGGACATACTGGTTTAGCGATAAAATGGTTTTATCTATGTACCATGCCATACCTGTAACGGAAGGGGAACAACCGGAGCTTTATTCTATAGTTAGAAATCTTGCAGTGAGGGGAAATATCCCAATGCCAAAGGTTTATATAGTAGATGAAGATACCCCGAACGCATTTGCTACAGGCAGAAATCCGCAACATGCCGCTGTTTGTGTTACAACAGGCATTATGAGAATTTTGAACAATAACGAGTTATCTGGTGTTATCGGACACGAGTTAACGCATGTAAAAAACAGGGATATATTGATAAGTTCTATTGCGGCTACCGTTGCGGGGGCGATTAGCATGCTGGCCTGGATGGCTGAATGGGGAGCAATGTTCACCGGTTTTGGAGGAAGGGAGGGTGACAGGGAGGGTAATATTGTAGGTTTAATTATAATGGCAATAATTGCCCCTTTAATTGCCACATTAATTCAACTTGCAATCTCGAGACAGAGGGAATATGCGGCCGATAAAGGCGGGGCCATGTTAAGCGGTAATCCGCTCTATTTGGCAAGCGCATTAAATAAATTAGAAGCGGGAAATGAGAAAGAGCCGATGCCCGCAAATCAGATGACCCACGCTACTGCTCATATGTTTATAGTTAATCCGTTAAGGAGCGGTGTTTTTAAAAGCCTGTTCAGTACTCACCCCGCTACGGAAGACAGAATTGAAAGACTTAAGGAAATGGCAAGAGGGGCAGGCAGGTAATAAACGGAATAATTGTTACCGTAAATCTAAATCCATTAATTATATAAATATAAAAAATCATGAAAAAGATTGCACCATCTATTCTTTCCGGCAATTTACTAAATTTGGCAACCGAACTTGAATTAATAAAGGATGCCGGTGCCGATTTAATACATATAGATGTTATGGACGGCATATTTGTTCCAAATATAACGGCAGGTTGGGATCTTGTCAACGCAATAAAATCAGAAACAGATATTCCGCTCGATGTTCATTTGATGATTGACAAACCGGAAAGGTATATTGAAGAATTTGTCAGGAGCGGGGCGGATATCTTGACGATACATCAAGAAGCCTGTATTCATTTACACAGGGCTGTCGAGAGAATTAGGGAATTGGGCGCGAGTCCCGGGGTTGCAATAAATCCCTCCACGCCTATCGCGATGTTGGATGAGGTGTTGGATTATATAGATTTAATTTTGATCATGTCTGTTAATCCCGGCTTTAGCGGACAGGATTTTATATATTCATCCTTATTTAAGATAGAAAATATGCGTAAAATTATAGCGCGGCGTGAATTAGAAACATTAATAGAAGTTGACGGCGGCATAAAAGTATTGAATGTTGCAGATATTGCTAATTCAGGCGCTAATATCATCGTTAGCGGCTCAGGAATATTTAAAACCGATGATTACAAAAAGACAATCATGGAAATGAAGGAAAGAATTTAGCCGGCAAGTTTCAATATCTTATTTGCGGGACGTAGCGCAGTCCGGTAGCGCACTTGCTTCGGGAGCAAGGGGTCGCTGGTTCAAATCCAGTCGTCCCGACCATTCAAAAGAGCGATATTGTGTCCATTGCCGAACAAATATAAACCGCCCCATATTCTTTTGCTGAAAAGCAATATTTTTGCATTATTTGTCAAGGGGCAAAGTGCTTATTTACTGCGGTTTTGAATGGTGGAGCTGATCGGGGTCGAACCGACGACCTCTTGCATGCCATGCAAGCGCTCTGCCAACTGAGCTACAGCCCCATGTTGCGGCAATAATAACAAAAATAAGTGAGAAATGAATATCAATATTTTAAATAATGATACTATACTACCTTATTTTAAGTCAATACAAAAACTATTCTACATTGTTTGGGATGGGGATAAAATTTTGAAATTTAATGCTTTTTTATTTTAAGGTTTTAAAATTTTAAAAAATGATATAATAAACAAATAATTAATATGATATTATAATTAAAATATCCAAATCCGGATTAGAACTTAAAAATAATTTAATGCTGGGTAAAATCCTAACTGCTATTTTCACAATAAACACAAACTACCCCCCCCCCCCCCCCCCCCCTAAAAAAATCTAATGAAATAAAGGGGCCTTTGGTAATAAAATCTAAAATTAGCCCTAATTTTAGGAGAATACTTTTATCTTTAATTTATTCATTTATTTTAGTTGTTTTAATTTTAATGGAAATTTGCAATGAGATTTAACGAGTTAATCAAATCAAAGACGTTTTTATTCAGCATTGTTATTGTTTTTGTGTATATTCTTATTTCCGCAATCATTTACGATTTTATTATTTTAAAAATGGAAAGGGATATAAAAACAGATAATAATATTCAACTGCGTATTATAAAACTTTCGAAGAGCATAAACTTGGTTATAGATTCGGCGCAGGATGTGGTCCGCTTTTCACGGAAAAACGATAAAAAAAGACTAAAATTATCTCTTTCAAGATTAACTTCGACAATAAATCTCACAGATAAAAGATTTAAAGAACTCAGCGAAGGTCTTAAAAAAGCCCCTTCTTTGTATAACATTATTCTTCCTTACGAAAAAAAAGTATATTCTAATTGGAAAAACTTAACGGTTCCTATTCTTACCGCTCTTGCCACCTACCACAAAATCATGGCAAAAAGTGTTTTTATGGACCCCATTTTTATTGCTATGTATAAGTCTGTCCCATATTACGCCCCTTTGGCCGAATTAGGCATTGAACATCAGATTAAAGATGCTTTATATTTTAATTTTATTTTAAAGCTATTTTTTATTATAGTTTCTTTTTTCTTTTTTATAATTTTATTAGTGTTTTTATTTATTATTTCAGATAACGAGTTGAAAATAAAACAGTCAGAGAAGAAATACAGAATGCTTTTTAACGGGATAGGGGATGCCATTTTTGTAATTGAGTACTCTAAAGACGGTATTCCTAAATCATTTGTCGATGTAAACGAGGCCGGGCTTAAAAGGCTTGGCTACAATAAAGACGACTTTCTTAAGCTTTCCCCTCTCGATATAATACCGAAAGCCGATTACGGCAGAATGAAACATTATTTGAAAGAGCTATTTTTAAAGAGTTCTTTAACTTATGAAGCCAATCATCTTACAAAAAACGGAAAAATTATACAGGTGGAGGCATTGGATAATGTTTTCGATATCGGAAAAACTAAGATGGGTGTCTGTATAGCAAGAGATATATCAAGTAGGAAGGCGCTGGAAGAAAAGCTTTTGGATTACTCTTTAAAATATACCGAGCTTATAGAATTCTTGCCGATTGGTGTATATCAGTCAACAACAGATGAAGAAGGGCGTTTCATCGACGTAAATAATTATATGATAAATACTTTTGAAGCAGGCAGTAAAGAAGAGTTAATGAACGCCAAAATTGCGGGCTTATATCTTGAAGGAGAGGGAAGGGCTGATGTTATTAAAAATATAATGAAAGATGGAGTATATAAGTTTGAAGGGAAAAGAAGAACCTTAAAAGGGAGGATTATCGATGTTTATATTGCCTGCCGCCTCAAAAAAGATGACGATGGGAAGAATATAATAGACTGCGTGCTTTTAGACTTGACCAAAGAAAAGGAATTAGAAAACAAGTTAAAAGAGAGCGAGGAATTTTTTAGGATCATGGTTAATAGCATGGCTGAAGGGGTTTATATCAACGATACCAGGATTATTTATGCCAATCCTGCGGCCATCGAGTTTTTTGGCTATCAGGAAAAAGACCTCTATGGTATGTATGTATGGGATTTATTTGACGAAAAAGATAAAGCTCTGGTAAAAGCCAATATAGAAAGAAGGTTAAAAGGGGAACAATTTTATTTTGAGTACACCTTTCATACCCTTAGTAAAAAGGGGGAAGAAAAATATGTATTATTCCATGTTCAAACCGTCGTTTATCAAGGGCGGTTCGTTGCGCTTGCAATATTTTTCGATATAACCGCCAAGGTATTGCTGGAAAAGGAATTGGAAAAAGAAAAACTACACTTTCAAGAATTATCCGAAACAGACCATCTTATGGGGATTTTTAACAGGAGAAAATTCGAAAAATATTTAAATGAATATGTTAAATTGGCATTAAGGTATAATAGACCGTTGTCCTTAATTATGTTCGACATAGATCACTTTAAAGAAATAAACGACAGTTATGGGCATCAGATAGGAGATAATATTTTGATTGAGCTCGCCGGTCTCGTAAAAACCAACTTAAGGGAGACCGATTTTTTTGCAAGATTTGGCGGGGAAGAGTTTATGATTTTAATGCCCGAAACCAATTTAGCCTATGCAGAAGCAAAGGCTGAAAGTTTAAGAAAATTAATCGAGGGAAATACATTTAAGTATATTCACAGGCTCACTTGCAGCTTTGGGGTTGTAGAATATGGTAAAAAAGATAGCACGGGCAATACGCAGGAGGCAATATTAACAAATCTTATTAAGAGGGTCGATAACGCCCTGTACAGGGCAAAAGAAAGCGGAAGGAATAGAGTGGAGAGAGGCACTTAGTTATATCCGGATATTTTGGGCATAGCCTGGTGCTTGAAATTTGCGTATTCTTTTTATAGAATTATAAACAGCGTAAAATAATCTCAAAAGAGAAATTCAGTATGGACAATTTATTTGAAGGCGTAATTAATTTTGGTAACAGCGGGTATAAAAAATATAGCGAACTTTTTAAAAAAATAGGAGTAAAACAAAATCCGCATACCCTTTTTATCGGATGTTCCGATTCGAGGGTTGTTCCAACCCTTATTACCGGTTCGTTACCCGGAGAACTTTTTGTCGTAAGGAATATTGCCAATATAGTCCCGTTCTACAGGAGCGTCAATGAGTTTTTGGCAACCACTTCCGCAATAGAATTTGCCGTAAATATCTTGGATGTAAAAAATATCGTTGTATGCGGACACTCTAATTGCGGCGGGTGCAAAGCTTTATATATGACGGACGAGGATTTAAAAAATATTCCCCATACGAAAAAATGGTTGGAATTGGCTAAAGATGTTAAAAAAACAGTGTTAAATTTAGCAGCCGGTAATAATAATTTTAATCTTAACGAGAAAGAAAGGGAATTATTAACCGAAAGAGAAAACGTGAAAGAACAGATCAAGCACCTATATTCATATCCCTATATTAAAAACAGATTAATCGACAAAAAAATAAATATATACGGCTGGCATTATATTATAGAAACAGGCGAGGTATATAATTATTCTTTCGATAAAAATTGCTACGAAAAGATTAACGAAGCTGTTTTAGAATGTAATCTAATTTTTTAAAATCTTGCGGTCTCGATATTATTTCTTCCCCTCTGTTTAGCCCTGTATAAAACTTTATCTGCCGATTTTAATATGCTTGGTGTGATGCTTGAACAATCGTCAAGGTCTTCACAGTAGCGGGCGATATTATACTCCACTACTCCAAAGCTGCAGGTTAACGAATCAACATATTTAAAGGTGTTTTGTTCGATTAGTTTTCTTAAATCCCCTGCCTTTATTGCCGCTTTGACAAGGTTGGTTTCAGGCATTAAAATTATAAACTCGTCTCCGCCAAATCTCGCAAATATATCCGTTTCTCTTATATTTGCCTTTACCAGGCCGGCAAGCTCGGTTAAAACGTTGTCTCCTGTGGGGTGTCCGTAAGTGTCGTTTATATTTTTAAAATAATCTATATCGAATATCGCTAAGGAGAAAACTTTATCGTATCTCTTCGACAGCTTAACGTACTCTTCCAAAGAACTTTCGAATTTTCTTCTGTTAAAAATACCCGTTAGGAAATCTGTCACTGAAAGCTTTTCAAAGTATGCCTTATCTTCTTCTACCTGTTTTTTTAATAAAATCGCTTCGGTAATATCGGTGATTATATCAAAGAGGTATTTTTTACCGGACATCAAAATCTCCGATGCCTTGGCCTCAATTGTCCTTACTTCGCCGTTTTTAAGTTTGTGTTTAAAGATTGCAACATCCGATAACCCGCTTCCCGAAGCATTTAACCTGAACTGCTGTTGAATACCGGGTTCGGTAAAGACATTGATATCGCCGATGTTCATAGAGGTAAGCTCTTTTTTCGTATAGCCGTAAAACTTTTCCGCGGCTCTATTGGCATCTACGATCTTTCCCGATTCTATATCTAAAACAAAGCAGATGGCAGGATTATAGCTGAACATATCCTCAAATCTTTTTTTGATTATTTTCACAGAATTAACATATTTGCCCAGATAATATGTGGCAAGGATCCAAAAGGCCATTATTAGAGCTATGCCCGTTATAAAAACTAAAATTGCAATATCTATAAGATGTTCGCTTGTTGAAAGCATCTTTTTTGTAATCTTTGCGACTGAAACGGAAGACATGGCTAAAGCATATTTATAAAAATATACCAAGGAAATGCGGGGTGATATATAGCTATAATGACGATATATTACCATAAGTATAGGCCTATTTATATTCTTCCATTCAAAATATTTTTTGTTTATTTCATTTTTAAGCCCTAACTTGTATCCTGTATTCATTTTTTCCATTTTCATTAAATTAAAAAGTCCTTTGTAATCGCTATCTATTTTGTTTATAAATACTTTTAAACCGGCCAGAGCTTTTTTGACGCTTTTTTTTATAATTCTTTGATTTTACCGACTGATAATATTTAATCGGATTTACCGCTTTTTTTATGCGAGATATGTCGCCGTTTAATCTTTCGACCGAAGGAACAAACCTGTTATTAAAATACAGGAACCTTTTTATCGGCATAAAAGTGTAATTCAATATAAGGTAAGCCGATTAAATATTATCAGTCGGTAA
>JAMCUF010000033.1 GCA_023381755.1 Deltaproteobacteria bacterium | reverse complement strand
TTGGCGAAATACCGTTAATGACTCAAAACGGTTCCTTCATTATAAACGGCATCGAACGAGTAATTGTAAGTCAATTACAAAGGTCCCCCGGAGTTTTTTACGACAATGACAAGATAAGAAGCCATATACAGGGAAGGTCTTTCTATACCGCAAGAGTCATACCTTACAGAGGGTCATGGCTTGATTTTGAATTTGACCAGAGGGATATGGTTTTTGCCAGGATAGACAGAAAAAGAAAATTTCCGGCAACTATCTTGCTTAGGGCGGTAGGGTATTCAAGAGACGATATTCTTAATAGTTTTTATCAACATGAAATATTTAGAATTATTGAAAGAAAATATTTTAGAAAAATGCCAAAGGATTTTCTGACGCAGACAAGGGCAAAAGAAGATATCGTTAATCCAAAGACAAATGAAGTTTTAGCCAAAAAAAATAGAAGGATAACAAAACTCCTGGCGGATAAGTTTGAAGAAGCCGGGGTTGAGTTTTTGCCTTGCGACGAATCCGAAATTATCGGAAAGTATCTTGTAAAAGATGTTCGAAAGGATGGAGAAATTATTGCCAAATCGCTTCAACCTGTCACATCCGACCTTTTAGAGGTTTTTAAAAATCTGGATATAAATGAGTTTGATGTTTATTTTATCGATAATATAAATGTATCTTCTTCGCTTCTCGATACAATCTTAGCCGATAAAATAGACTCTAAGGACGACGCCATTATCGATATTTATAAGAGAATGAGGCCGGGAGAACCTCCAAATCTAATATCCGCGGCATCTTATTTCGAAAATATGTTTTTTAACCCCGAAAGGTATGATCTATCCGAGGTCGGAAGGCTTAAAATAAATAATAAATTAAACCTGAATAAAAGCCTTGATGATAGGGTATTATCCCCAGACGATATTTTAAATGTTCTAAAATATTTAATGGAACTCAAAGACGGCAAGGGAACAATAGATGATATCGATCATCTTGGCAATAGAAGAGTAAAGGCCGTTGGGGAGTTACTGGAAAACCAGTTCAGAATAGGGCTTGTAAGAATGGAAAGGGCAATTAAGGAGAGGATGACAACGCAAAAACTTGATTCTTTGATGCCCAATGATCTTGTTAATCCTAAGCCTGTGAATTCACTAATAAAAGAATTTTTTGGCAGAAGCCAGTTGTCCCAGTTTATGGATCAAACAAATCCGCTTTCTGAAATTACTCATAAGAGGCGCCTTTCCGCACTGGGACCTGGCGGCCTGACGAGGGAAAGGGCTGGATTTGAGGTAAGGGATGTTCATCCAACCCATTACGGCAGGATTTGTCCCATCGAGACACCTGAAGGACCTAATATCGGACTTATAGCCTCCCTGTCTTCTTATGCCAGGGTCAATGCATATGGGTTTATTGAGACTCCGTATAGAAAAGTTAAAGTTACGGAAAAAGGTGCAATGGTGACCGAAAATGTTGATTTTTTAACGGCTATGGAAGAGGAAAAATATGTTATAGCTCAGGCTAATGCGGAAATAGATAAAAATGGATATCTTGTAAATAAGTTAATTCCGGTACGGAGAAGCGGAGAAACGGTGATGGTTTACCCCAATGAGGTGGATTACATCGATGTTTCCCCGATGCAGCTTGTTTCGGTTGCCACTTCGTTAATTCCATTCTTAGAGCATGATGATGCTAACCGCGCACTTATGGGCTCAAATATGCAAAGACAGGGCGTGCCGTTATTAATGCCGGATCCGCCAATTATTGGGACAGGCATTGAAAGGGTTGTCGCAAAAGACTCCGGCGTCTGTGTCGTATCTGAGCATAACGGTACCGTTAGTTATGTCGATTCGACAAAGATTTATATAAATAGCGATGATAAACCAGACGAAGACACGGAAGGCAATGGCCCTGTTTCCATCTATAACCTTGTAAAATTTCAAAGGTCAAATCAAAATACATGTTTAAACCAGAGACCCTTGGTTAAAATAGGTGACAAAGTTGCTGCAGGACAAATTATTGCGGACGGCGCATCTATAAAGGATGGAGAGTTAGCGCTTGGACATAATGTTTTGGTGGCGTTTATGCCGTGGAATGGTTATAACTTTGAAGATTCAATATTGGTAAGCGAAAAATTATTACATGAAGATGCCTTTACATCTATACATATAGAAGAGTTTGAAGTAGCATGCAGGGAAACAAAATCAGGCAAGGAGGAAATTACCGCAGACATTCCTAATGTAGGCGAAGAGGCTTTGAGGAATTTGGATGAAAACGGGATTATTAGAATAGGCGCCGATGTTAAGGCACAAGATATATTAGTCGGAAAGGTTACTCCTAAAGGAGAAACAGTTCTTACGCCGGAAGAAAAACTTTTAAGAGCTATATTTGGCGAAAAGGCCAAAGAAGTCAAAGATACCTCGTTAAGGGTTCCGCCCGGCGTTTCTGGCGTTGTTGTTGATGTCAGGGTATTTTCGAGAAAGGGCATAGAAAAGGATTTTAAAGCAAAGGAGATTGAAGATAGCGAGGTAGCCGGTATTATCGCGGAATTAGACGATAAGGTATTATCCATTTCAGATAACGCTCTTAAAAGAATGCGCGAAGTAATACAAAATAAAAAATGCAGCTCAAATGCGGTGCTTTCGTCCGGCCACAAGCCAATATATATTAAGAAAGGGGATATACTGGCTAAAAATATAGTTTCCAAGCTTACCAGAGATGATATTTTTAATATAGAATTTGAAGGCAATGCTAAAAATATATATGATAAA
>JAMCUF010000011.1 GCA_023381755.1 Deltaproteobacteria bacterium | reverse complement strand
TGTTATCGGCTCCCGGAAACTATCTTTCTATTTTTTGTAGAAGCCAATCCCAGCCTTTTATTAGCAAGAGTTAATAAAACAAACTCTTTTATTAAAGGCTCGTTAACGGGATATGAATATATTTCTTCATTTAGCGAAATATTTCCTGCGTTCTTATTACCTATGTTTAATACGTTTGCGCTTTCAGACATTATAATAAATCCCCTTTTCCCGAGACGGGCTTAAGTCCGTCCACTTTCTATGAAAAATTATTTTACTTATGCAGTTTTCTTCCAGATTTGTCGGCGGCATATATATAAATAATGTTGTTATTGGCTCCCGGAACGGCTCCTTTAACATACATAAGGTTTTCGTCGGCATCTATCTTGACAACTTTTAAATTTAAAACCGTTTTCTTATCCATTCCCATATGTCCCGGCATTTTTAAGCCTTTAAATACCTTAGACGGATAAGACGACTGGCCTATCGATCCAGGAGCTCTGTGAAAATTTGAACCGTGGGTATCTCTACCGCCGGAGAAACCCCATCTTTTAACGACTCCCTGATAGCCTTTTCCTTTTGAAATTCCGCTTATAGATACGGATTGCACATCGCTAAAAATTGAAATGTCGATAACATCGCCTATATTAACGCCGTCTATTTCCGAATCTCTAAATTCTTTTAAAACTTTTAAGGGGCTTAAGTTATTCTTTGTAAATTTTCCTAGAGAAGGCTTATTTAATCTGAATGATTTCGCTTCTTCAAAGCCCATTTGCAATGCATCGTAACCGTCAGACTGTTTAATCTTTTTTCCTACAACCGTACAAGGTCCGGCCTTTATAACGGTAACGGGCACAATCATGCCGTCCTCATTAAATATCTGCGTCATTCCGAGTTTTTTTCCTATTATTGCTTTTATCATAATTTTAATACTCCGCGATTTAATTAAATCTGCTTTATATCGACATCAATGCCTGAAGATAAATCTAATTTCATTAACGCATCTATAGTCGCTTGATTCGGTTCGAGCAAATCAATAATTCTTTTATGCGTCCTCATTTCAAACTCTTCTCTCGACTTCTTATCTACATGAGGAGACCTTAAAACGCAATACTTATTTATTTTAGTAGGCAGCGGTATAGGTCCGCTAATTTTAGAACCTGTAAGTTTTGCGGTTTCGACTATTTCCGTCACGGATTGATCCAATAATCGATGATCGTATGCTTTCAATCTGATTCGTATCTTTTGAATTTCCATCTTTATTTTATATTTCCCCTTTTTAAGGACGGAATTAATTCCGTCCCCGTTCTATTGTTAATTCCGTTCTATATTACTCTATGACCTCTGTTATAACGCCTGCTCCTACGGTATGCCCGCCTTCCCTTATAGCAAACCTTAATTCCTTTTCTGCGGCAATGGGGGTGATAAGCTCAACGGACATCGCGACGTTATCGCCGGGCATTACCATTTCGATGCCTTCAGGAAGCGTGCAGACTCCGGTAACGTCGGTAGTCCTGAAATAGAACTGCGGACGATAGCCGTTAAAGAACGGAGTGTGGCGTCCGCCTTCTTCTTTAGTAAGTATATAGGCTTCTACTTTAAACTTTTTGTGGGGGGTTATAGAGCCGGGTTTGGCTAAAACCATACCTCTTTCTATTTCTTCCCTTTTTTTGCCTCTTAAAAGAACGCCGATGTTGTCGCCTGCCTGGCCTTCGTCAAGAAGTTTCCTGAACATTTCTACACCGGTTACTACGGTCTTGGAGGTTGGAAGTATTCCTACGAGCTCTACTTCTTCGCCGACTTTTATTATGCCTCTTTCTACCCTGCCTGTTGCGACCGTTCCTCTTCCGGAGATGGAAAATACGTCTTCTACGGGCATAAGGAATGGTTTGTCTATGTCTCTTTTCGGAACGGGTATATATTCATCGACCGCATTCATAAGATCGACTATTTTCTGAGTCCATTCGTTATCGCCTTCGGCTTCTAAGGCTTTAAGGGCGGAACCCTTTATAACCGGAACGGTATCCCCGGGGAAATTATAGGAGGTTAAAAGCTCCCTTACTTCCAGCTCTACGAGTTCGAGAAGCTCCGGGTCGTCAACCATATCAACCTTGTTTAAGAATACTACTATATAAGGAACTCCGACCTGGCGGGCTAAAAGAATGTGCTCGCGGGTCTGAGGCATAGGGCCGTCTGCGGCGGAAACAACGAGTATGGCTCCGTCCATCTGCGCGGCTCCGGTAATCATATTCTTAACGTAGTCGGCATGACCCGGGCAGTCCACGTGGGCATAGTGCCTTTTATCGGTTGCATATTCTACATGGGACGTTGCAATCGTAATACCCCTTTCTTTTTCTTCGGGAGCATTGTCGATCTGATCGTATGATTTGAAAGTAGCCTGTCCTTTTCTTGCAAGAACCTTTGTGATAGCCGCGGTTAAAGTTGTTTTGCCGTGGTCAACGTGGCCTATGGTTCCTATGTTGACATGGGGCTTAGATCTGTCAAATTTCTCTTTGGACATTTAATTCCTCCTATGAAAAATTAATCGTTTTTATTTTTATTTTGGAGCCCATGATCGGGATTGAACCGATGGCCTCTTCCTTACCAAGGAAGTGCTCCACCACTGAGCTACATGGGCATTCTCCGATAAAAAATGGAGCGGGAAACGGGATTCGAACCCGCGACCCTCAGCTTGGAAGGCTGACGCTCTAGCCAACTGAGCTATTCCCGCATTTAAAAAATTCAAAATCCATTAAATTTTAATATTATCTTTAATACTATATAAACTCAATAATAATATGGTGGAG